>JAGDCQ010000265.1 GCA_017958465.1 Lachnospiraceae bacterium | reverse complement strand
TTAATGCCGCTTACAGAGAATTATTATTAAGAGCGGATTTCCTTGATGAATTGAATAAAAAAGCAAAACTTGTTATCGAAGACAGTAGCATTTTTTTAGGCAAGATACGGGTTTCTGCAATTCTTATGCAAACGTTGCTCGAAGGCAATATTTGTGACAGGGAATCCATACGTCAAAACTATCCTTATCTGCAGGAACTGCTTACCACAGAATATTCTGAGCTCCCCCGGCAGCATTTATCCTAAACGGAATAGCATATGATTTAAGCGGTGGTGTCTACTCCGTAAGCGGAATATACATTGCTCAAATATATAGTGCTGATCGCGAATGGACATCCACAGAGAAATCATATATTAACAGCTTGTACAACCAGCAACCGGTATTTCAACCATCGGCACTATATAATTGTCATTCGTTTGCGTGGTACAGAGCTTCTACCGGAAACTCGTACTGGATTCCAAATATAGACGCTTTTCGATATGATCCTCAGTGTACTGCCGTTAGTGTTGGAAACATACAGGAAAAAGACATCATCGTTTACCTTGATGAAAACGGGATCGCTGCCCACTCCGGTATAGTATTAAGCATAAATAACGGGAATATTACCATACGCTCTAAATGGGGACAGGCAGGTGTCTATGATCATTCTGTTTCAGATGTTCCGTCAAATTATTATAATCACAATACCGGTCAGGTAAGTGTGTATTATTACAGATATCACGATTATATAAACGGTTACGCAGGTCAAGAATACCACAGCGGTAATAGTCATTATTATCTTTATGCAGACACATGCAAAATCTGCTATAAGCAGACCAACGTTCATTGGACTGTGGTGCCCTGCAGCGGTCCCCCTTGTCTGCTCCCTTTCAGAAACAATGAAGACGAAGAAGAGATCGAGTAGGAGGCGGTGACTAGTAGATTATAAACCCGATAACTCGCCTGATATTGTTCGTTGTGATCGATCAACAGAATACGTTATAATGATCGGAACAGGAAACATTTGAATGATGTTTCCTGTTTTATAGTTTGCGCGCCATGGGCGCACTCTAACGGGTGAAAGTCCCGAGTATGCATAGGCAACGACGAAGTAAATAATCCGGCATTGATATATTCAATACGAAAATTGCCCTGTTTCAAGTAATAGATTGATTTTTCACCCGTTTTCGTGTAAAATATATCTGAATGTGTATCTATATGCATGGGAGGAATAGGGATTATGAGATTCGAAGAAATCCTGAACAGCCGGTTTGCCGAGCCTGCAAGTGTCTTCGATTACAAGGACGGGGCTCTGACGCTGATCGGCGTAAACGACAGACTTATATCAGAGCAGTGGCTCAACATCTCAAAAGACGAATACTCAGACCATGTGCTGAGGGGTGCGCTTGACGAGCGCAACATGAAAAACTTCATGAGGGCGCTCGAAAAGTGTGTATCCTCCGGCGAAGAGCAGACCTGTGAGACCTGGCGCACCTTTGAATCAGGGTGCTGCGGCGAGGAGACTATCTGCATCAGGAGCCGTTTTGTCCTGCTTGAAAAGACCGGTGATGACACGGTTGTGTGCGAGGTTGTGCGTAATATCACCAACGAGCGCAGGACCCAGGACAGCCTTGCCGACATTGAGCACAGATACAAGTCTGCCAGTGAGCAGATAAATATATATAACTGGGAGTACACCGTTGCCACAAAGGAGATGCGCCCGTGCTACCGCTGCATGCGTGATCTTGGCCTGCCTGCGCTGGTGGAAAACTACCCCGAACCCGCCATAGACGCGGGGATCTTCCCGCCGGATTACGCGGACATGTATCGTGATATGATGCGCCAGATAGACGCAGGCGCAAAGGAGCTTGAAGCCGATATCCCGCTCACAGTGGGGCGTGTGCCCTTCCGCGTGAAATACACCACGGAGTTTGACGAGGCCGGAAAGCCTGTAAAAGCCTTTGGTTCGGCAACTCTCATCTCCGAGACGGAGCTTGGGCACATAAAGCTTGATAACGAGATAATCGCGTCCCTCGCGGGCGACTACCGCTGCCTGTTCGTGACGGATTTCATAAAGGACACAGTGAAAGTCGTAAAGACAGACGGTTCTATCACTCTTTCCGATAAGGCAAGATACAGCGAGCTTGCAAAACTTCTGGCAGAGCTCCTTGAAAGCAACGGCGAGACCGAAAGTGCGGCGCTCCTTACGGATGTGGACCGCATCAGGACTGAGCTTTTTGCAGATTTCGACCGCCGTGAGATAGTTTACAAGGATAAGGAAAACGGCCGCTGGTCGCGCCTTGGGTTCCATGTTATGGAGCGTGGCAACGGAAACGTCGACAGGCTGCTCATCACCCAGTCTGTTATGGACGATATGCGTGCGCGCAAGATGGATGACGACATACTGATCGCGGCCCAGAAGGCGGAACTTGAGGATCGTCAGAAGCTCCTCCTTAACGCCATCGAAGAGGCGAACCGCGCGAACCAGGCGAAGACTGTCTTCTTCTCGAATATGTCCCACGACATCCGCACGCCGATGAGCGCCATCACCGGGTTTTCGCGCCTGGCCCTCGAAGAGCTTGACAACAGGGAGCGCCTCGAGGACTACCTGAACAGGATAGTGACAGCCGGCGACCACCTGATGAGCCTTATCAACGATATCCTTGATATGAGCCGTATCGAGAGCGGTAAGATGACCCTCACCCTCTCTCCTGTGCGCCTGAAGACGCTTTTCGAAGAGTGCGCAGAGATGGTACGCGGCAAGATGGACGAAAAGAAGCTGAACTTCACCGTGAGCATCAACGAGCTGGAGAACGACACCGTAAGCTGCGACAAGCTGCGGTTCAGGCAGATCCTGCTAAACCTCCTCTCAAACGCGTACAAGTTCACCGCCGAAGGCGGCAGCGTTTTCCTGACAGGGCGGCTTTTGAGCCGCAAGGGCAAGCTCCGCTACGAGATCCGCGTGAAGGATACAGGCATCGGCATGTCCGAGGAGTTTAAGGACCACATCTGGGATGCTTACTCAAGGGAGTCCGGCGACACCGTTAACGAGATACAGGGCACAGGCCTTGGCATGGCCATCGTCAACAATATCGTAAATATGATGAACGGCACGATAGAGCTGAAGACCGCACCCGGGAAAGGGAGCGAGTTCATCATCATTCTTCCTCTTGAACCGACCGACAGGACCGAAGACGCTTCGCAGCGCGCAGCTGCCGTGTCCGAGGCTATGAACAGGCGCTACGACGGCAAAACTGTGCTGATCGTTGACGACACCGCCATAAACCTGAAGCTCTGCGAATATGTGCTCCTCAAATACGGGTTTAATGTGCTCAAGAGCACCAGCGGTGTTGATGCGGTGGATATAGTGAAGAATTCGAAGCACGGCGATATCGACCTTATCCTTATGGATGTGAAGATGCCCGTGATGGACGGCCTTGAGGCTACACGCAGGATCCGCGCCATTAGCGACCCCGTCCTTGCGTCTATCCCTGTCATCGCGATGACAGCCAACGCCTTTGCAGCAGATGTGCAGGCAGCCCTTGACGCCGGAATGAACGCCCACGTTCCAAAGCCCTTCCTTGTGGAGGACCTGATAACCAAGATCAACTCAAATCTTAAATGATACAGACCGCAGGCCGGGAGTCCCCAAATTGGGTGTCTCCCGGCCGTTTTTAGGTATAAATGTAGATACAAAATTAGATACAAAATAACTGTTGTACTTTCAAAAGGCTTATGATATAATGATGCTGTAATAGTAGGTCGCAGGGAAGGAGGGATGGCTCATGTCATTTGCAATTTCATCTGCATACGCATACAGTCCTGTTTACTCAGGGTACACCAAGGCTGCCGTACACACGAGCAAAGCTGCAGCCCTTAATTTTGTTGCGCCTGTTTCAGCCGTTCCCGAAACCTACTCCAACGAACAAACCGAACGCAGGCACGTTTCCCTCGAGGACATTTCGAAGGAAGTTTTGAACGTGCTTGAAAAAATGCGTTCGAGCGCAAACCGGAACGCAAACTTCCTAAATCCCAAAGATCTTCTGATCCCGACCGATGACCTTTACGGCGGAGAAAAAGGCAGCGCGTTAGGCGGAACAGCCGGAGAAATGCCTTTTGACACAGGCTTTGGGACCGAAGCCGTTGCCGTATCCGAATCCGATGAACCTGTTCACGTATATTACGACGAGAAATATGCCGCTGATGATATAAACCACGACGGGCGGATATCGCCCTCCGAATGCAGTACCTGCCGCGAGCGCATGTACGTTGACGGCTCCGACGAGGACAATGTTTCCTTCAAGGCGCCCGGTCACATTGCTCCGCAGGCTTCTGCCGCTGTAGTTTCCGCCCATGAGCACGAGCACGTTGCAAATGCGGTGGCAAAGGGCATGGAAGAAGGCGTTGAACTGCTCTCCGCCTCCGTTTCACTGCAGACAGCCGTTTGTCCCGAGTGCGGCACCGTTTACGTTTCCGGCGGGACAACAAGAACTTCTTTCCGGGAGACAAGCGAACAATAATTTCTTCAATCGCATCCTTTCTAGCGAACCGGCCCTGTGCCTCCGCTGCGGTAAGTAACATGCAGTCGGCGGAACAGGGCCGGTTCGTTTCAGTTCATCTGTTTCATCGGTTTTCAGTTCGTCTTTTCAAGGGTTTTTATGGCAAAGCCGGCTGCAAGCCCGGTAAACAGGCCTGTCACCACCCCCGACACTCCAAGCAGAGGGAAATATAGAAGTATGGCCGGTGTCCGGGTGATAAGCACTGCCACCGCTATCTGCCCCACATTGTGTGCCACAGCGCACAGAATGCCGCAGATAAATATCTGCCCGGGCCTTAGCAGTTTGTACAGCATAAGGCTTACAAGGTAGCTTAAAGCGCCTCCTGCAAGGCTGTAGAGCAGCGCCGAAGGGTTGCCGAAAACCAGGCCTCCAAGCAGTATCCTCACAAGCAGGACCGCAAGCGCATCCACGGGACCGATAGCGAACAGCGCGATCAGGCTCAGAACGTTAGCGAGCCCAAGCTTTATCCCCGGAATGGGCGTGAGGGGCGGGATCTGCAGCTCCACCCAGAAGATCACCAGCGCTATGCCCGCAAGCAGCGCGTCGTAAACGAGCCTTCGGGTGCGGGAACGCGTATGGTCCGGATTTATTGTATACTTTTTTTCTTTTTCCGTTTCCAACTCCGGCCTCCGTTCGTGTTTACCGCGCTACACTGTCAATGTCGTTCTGCGGCTGCTTTTCAATACGTATCACCAGGTGATGCGGCAGGCAGACTATCGGCACTGCCCCGTTTCCGATCCAGCCCGTATCTACACAGACCTTATCCGGGCAATCGGCAGCGATCATGCGGATCCTGCCGTTTTCTACGCGGATAGTGTTACTGTGTCCGTTTTCATCAGTAAAAGTCTTTTCAAAACCCTCCGTGACCAGCGAAAGATCAACGGAATAAATGCACTCGTTATCACGATAAACGTTGGCAACCGTCCCCGGCTTTTGCACGAGCAGAAGCACCGTTCCGACGACGCAGACAGCGAAAAACACAGCGATCCCCACGATCCATGCCCGCGTTGAAATATATGTTTTCCCGGTTTTATCAGCAGTTTTCATTCCTGTTCCTTTATTCCTTCGGTTTACTCCACCACTTCCACCTTCACACCAATCGGTACGAAGATGTCCTTCAGGCCCTTTGTGACCTTTACGGAGCCGTCCTCGAGCACGAAGATGATCTCAAAGCCGCCGCCAAGCAGGTTGTTCTCAAACCTTTGCCTGCCGGAGTCCTCCGGATTTGCAGCCGTTCCGGATCCGCGGCCTTCCCGCTCTTCACCCTGCCCGAACCGCAGCTCATCATAATGCGTATTTGCCCGGTAGAGCTCCATGGTCTTCTCGAGCCCGGCCACAAAGAATGCCGTAGACAGGCCGTCGCACAGGGTTCCGTTCCTGTGGATCACAGTAACCGACTTAAGGCCACTGTTTGCGGGCTTTCCCGTGCGCGGATCAAGAATATGGTGATATCTTACCCCGTCTTTTTCGAAAAACCGCTGATAGCTGCCGGATGTAACAACCGCGCAGTCTTTCACGTCCAAATAGCCGATCTGCTTTGACGTGTCGTCCGGGTCTGCGACCCCCACGCGCCAAAGGCTCCCGTCAGGCTTCGTGCCGATCGCCTGCACGTTCCCGCCCAGGTTTAGAATGGCGCTGGTCACGCCTTCGAGGGCAAGCATATCCGCCAGCCGTTCACCTGTGTAGCCCTTTGCGATCCCGCCAAGGTCAATGCCGATCCCCGGCAGCTCTGTATTCCGGATAAGATCAGGTCCCGGGAGAAACAAAAGCCTCCCGGTGCCGTCGAAGTTTCTGTTGAAGTTTAAGTGCCGGCCCCCCACAAGTTTCAGATATTCACCAAGTTCTGCATCCGAGGGGACTTTTGGCGCGTCCGTGCCAAAGCCGTAAAGCTGCATAATGGGATAGATGGTGATATCAAACAGGCCGCCGGAAAACTCATTAACCCACAGCGCGCTCTCGATGGCTCCCGCAACATCGAAAGACAGGCCAAACGCCAGCTCCGCCGGGTTCACATCGTTAACGTTTTCCCTGTTTTCACGCTGTCCGTGGTCGTTTGCCTTGTTTATCCTTGCTACCTCGCCGGAGGTGGCTGACAGCACAGATTCCAGCTCCCTGACCTTTGCCTGCGCCTTGGAGAGGAGCTCGGCATCGCCGTACAGCGATATTTCCATGATGGTATCCATGGCAAAAAAGCTTGCGGAAGCCGGTTTTTCGGAGTGTGTGCCCCTTGGGCCGCACCCTGCGAGCAGCGCCGCGGCAAGAGCCATTGCCACTACTGTTTTTATGGTCTTTTTCGCCTTTTTCATAACGATCTCCAATCTGCAGATAAAACGGGCTGTTTATCACCATCTACAATTTTAACTATATCCGGACTTCAAGTCAAGGCTGGCCGGGGAGGGGTGGGGAAATGGCTCGACAAACCCCCGCCGCTCCGCACTTTTAAAAAAATGATGGAAATTCTTATGTGACCGTATTATAATAATGACCTTGTAGGGCTTAAAAAGTCCGGACAACAGAAACGGCCAAAACGCCACAGAGGTTAAACATGGAACAGAGACCAACTCAGAAGCAGACACAAAAGCCGGAAAAAAAGCCGGCAGGCAAACCAACCCAGGAAAAACTTAAACCAAAGCTTTTCTCCGTAATGAAAAACTACACGCCGGCCCAGTTCGGCAAAGATGTGGTGGCGGGCATCATCGTGGCGATAATCGCGCTCCCGCTCTCCATCGCGCTTGCACTCGCCTCCGGCGTTGAACCCGAGCAGGGCATTTACACCGCCATCATCGCGGGCTTCCTTATCTCGTTCTTTGGCGGGAGCCGCGTGAAGATAGCGGGCCCCACAGCAGCCTTTGCCACCATCGTTGCGGGCATCGTGGCCACCGACGGTATGGACGGCCTTGTGATCGCAACCATCATCGCCGGCATCCTTTTGATCCTGATGGGCATTTTCCGCCTCGGATCGCTCATCAAGTTCATCCCGTATACAATAACTACAGGCTTCACCGCCGGCATCGCAGTCACCATCCTTATCGGGCAGATCAAGGACTTCCTTGGGCTTACCTACCCCGCAGGCACAGTGACCATCGAAACTCTCGACAAGATCAAAGCCATTGCGGCCAACATCACCACCATCAACTACCAGGCGCTGATCGTAGGCGCTGTCTGCCTTGCGGTGCTCATCATCTGGCCCTTCATCAGCAAAAAGATCCCGGGCTCGCTGATAGCGGTCCTTGTGGGGATCCTTATGGTGAAGCTCCTTAAGATGAACGTCAACACCATCGGCGACCTTTACACCATAAGCAACGCCCTGCCGGTGTTCCACTTCCCGGCCTTAAGCCTTTCCGCGATCCGCGCCGAGCTCACAAACGGCGTGACCATCGCTATCCTTGCGGCCATCGAATCCCTGCTTTCCGCGGTTGTTGCAGATTCCATGATAAACTCCCGCCACCGCTCCAATATGGAACTTGTGGCCCAGGGCATCGGTAACATCGGAAGCGCGCTGTTTGGCGGCATCCCCGCAACCGGCGCGATCGCAAGGACTGCTGCCAACATCAAGAACGGCGGCCGCACCCCAATCGCAGGAATGGTGCACTCCATCGTCCTTGTGCTGGTGCTTGTACTCCTTATGCCGTACGCAGCCTTCATCCCCATGCCTACCATCGCTGCCATCCTCTTTATGGTGGCTTACAATATGTGCGGCTGGCGCAATTTCGTGCGCCTCTGCAAGAAGGCGCCCCGCAGCGACATCCTTGTGCTCGTGCTCACCTTTGTGCTCACGGTTGTATTTGACCTTGTGGTTGCCATCGGTGTCGGAATGGTGCTCGCCTGCGTGCTCTTTATGAAGCGCATGAGCGAGGAGGCCGAGATCCACGGCTGGAAATATGCGCTCGATGAAAGCGACAGCGACCCCGATGCCATCGAACTCCGCGAAGTTCCGCACGAAGTCCGTGTTTACGAGATCACCGGCCCCATGTTCTTTGGCGTAGCAGGCCTTATCTCAAGCATCACCATAAAGGACTTCACGAAAGTCCTGATAATCCGTATGCGCGGCGTGCCCGCCCTTGACGCCACCGCTATGCAGGCCCTTGAGGCGCTTGTGGACAAGTGCAACGAGCAGGGCGTGACAGTGGTCTTCTCCCACGTGAACAGCCAGCCCCGCCACGTAATGGAAAAGGACGGACTCGTGGAAAAAGTGGGTGCTGAGAATTTCTGCCCTCACATAGACGATGCTCTCGCAAGGGCAAAGCAGCTTTTAAGTTAAAACAGGAACTCTGTTCCGAAAAAAAAACAGGCCGAGGATCCAAGTCCTTGGCCTGTTTCGTTTATTTCATGGTGTTTTGTACACCAATGAAGAAGGGCATTTTTGTTTCACGATCGTAAAGCATGTAAACGAAGGGGCGGTCGAGCCTTACCTCCGGAATGGGCTCCGGCTCATGTACGGCAGTATTTTTCACCATTTCAACAACTGTTGCGGCTCCCGCCTTTGTCCCGTTCGTATCGACCTCTATATGGGTCTTGTGGATCACACGGCTGATGTGGATCCCAAGCTTGCTTTCAGGGCATGTCCCAAGGTCCGTAAAGTCCGCACCACCGTCATCCATAAATGCATGGCGCATCCCCATAGCGATAAGTGCCTTGGAAAGCTCCACCGAATAATCGGCCGAAAACTTAGGGAGCACAGCATCCACTTCTTTATATGATCTATATGTATCAAAATCGCTCATAACGTCTTTAAGGCTTGCGATAACTTCATCCGTTGTGTGTCCATTGTCGGGCAGGAGCGCGATGAATGAGTACCTGGTGCCATCGTAGTACTTCTCGAAACCGCTTGCGATACCGGTCTTGATGTAGATAGGTTCCCTTGAATACATAAAGTCCGCTTTCGACTTTGAGCCGTCGAAGTTCGTGAAGTCGCCCTCGTGGACAGCTCCTTCCCTGTAGCCGCTATACCACTTGGCTTCAAATGCAAGCGCATTTACAAGGTACATCACGGCAAGCTTGGGTATCTCGTCAAGGATGTCCTTGATCATACCTGCTGTTTTCTGCTCCACCCAGTTGTTGATGTCCGCAAGGGTTGTCTCGTCAAAAGGCGCTTTGTAGATGGATGCCTTGAAAACATCGGCGTTTTTCTGAAGAAAATCGGCCTTGGGGACGAAGTCCGTCTCATCCTTGAACCAGATGGCGTTGGCAAGCTTCAGGCTGTTGCCCTCATCCTTTGCAAGGGCCGTTATAAGGGCGCCGAGAACCTTGTTCAGCTCCTCACGCTTGAGGCCGAACACCTTCTCCATCTCTTCGAGAGTAACACCGTTTGCGCCGTTTGCCGTCATTCCGAGAGCTACGATAACGGAGAGCGGTGAAACAAGCGTGTTCTTACCGGACTCGGTGCACTTTTCAAAAAGGGTGGTTCCAAAAGCTATGGCCGACTTAAGGCTTGCAGCTGAAGGTTCCCCGAAATACAGGGGCTCCGATGCCTCTATCCCCTCCATAAGGTCCTTGGATACAATTGCAACAGGCTCCTTTGCTCCCTTTGTGGGAGCGGGATCCTCTGTCTTTGTGGGCGAGGGCTCCTCTGCCCTTGTAGGCGAGGGATCACCGCCGTTTTGAGTTTTTCCGCAGGCTGCAAGGTTAAAGACCATGACAATACAAAGCAGAACCCCGATAAATCTTGTGAAAACGAGTTTTTTCATAAAATCCTCCTATTTCAGGGCGTCAATGCCTTTCAAAGAAAAAGACACTTTCCTCCCCTTGATCGTTTCTGCCTATAATACGACACAGACAGGTGAAATGTTGCAAACTCTGAAAAAAACTTTTTGCCCTTGTTTTACCTCGGTTTTGCTGCGGTTTTCTACAGGCAATCACTCAACATACGGTATCGCTTCATAGTCGCCGCTAAGATTCCGTATGATGACGGTCTTCTTCTCCCTGTTGATGCCGAAATACATTGAATCCCTGAACTCGCTGACAGTGTTATTCATAACGATACCGTAGTTCGCGTATTTTCCGGTATCCCAGCCTGCCACCGCAAACGAATCCCTGTAAAAGCCGTCTTCCACCCTCTCATCCTCGTTGAAAAGGTAATAAGATATGTTCGTTCCGTATTTGGAAAGCCCCCAGGTGGGATCCGCGTTGTACCACTTATCCCCGAGCCTCAGCGCTGTCCACTCGTGACCGTCCGAGTCGCTGTCCGCAGAAATTCCGTCCGCATCCATCCCAAGCTGCATGAGAAGATACGCATATACGCTGGAGATTTCCCAGCAGATGCCCTTTCTCTCCTTAAAGCAGCGGAAAACCTGGTCGTTGAGCGAAGGATCCTCCTCTTCGCCATATTTCTGGCCGGCTACCTCTGCGTAGTCGTACTCCCAGTTCCGGCAAATATAGTCGTAAAGCGAGATCGCCGCTTCAAAATCATTGTAATCGTCTCCCACGGCATCATCGAGGATACCGGTCACGATGCTCTCAAACTCCGCAATGCGGGCTGCAAGCTCCTCCTTCGGGACCGTAAGGACGATCTTACCGCGGCCGTTTGCATACCCTTCGTCCGCAGAAACATCGGCAAGACAGAGCATGGCAGGCGGGAAAAAGCGGTCTAAAAGCCTGCCACCCGTGCACCAGACATACGCTTTCCCGGACGCGCACTCAAAAGAGTCCTCGCCCGCGATAAGTGCATCCACAAGATTGAAAAAGGTCTGTTTAAACCCGTCCGCTTCATAAAACTTATCATGGAAAATGCCGAAAACATACGGGTTCCAGGTATGGTGCCCGTCAACGTTCGTCTCATAAGTTTCAAAAGGGCGAAGCGCCTCAAGGTGCCCCTCCGGTGAATCCGGATCGAGGGTCGGAGTCGGCGTTTCCGTGGGTGTGGGCGTTTCCGTAGGAGTCGGCGTGTTTGTGGGCGTCGGCGTGATCGTGGGTGTCGGCGTGATCGAGGGCGTTAAAGCAGGCGTAGAAGCCGCTGTAGGAGCGGCGGTATTCTTACCCCTTTCGCACCCGCAAAACGCAAGCACCGCAGATATCAATAAAAGCCAGAGAACGGCTGTTGTTTTCCTTTTTTTCATTTTTTATTCATTATCACAAAATCAAAAACGGCCGGTATCCGTAACGAACACCGGCCATAAAGAGCCTATTGATCAGATCAAGCCTTGCCGTCCGATCCACGTACGTACTGGATCTTGTGAGCAACCATATCCTTCACACCCTGACGAGCGGGCTTAAGGTACTGGCGGGGATCAAAGTGATCCGGGTGCTCTGCAAAATACTTGCGGATATTACCTGTCATTGCAAGACGGATATCGGAGTCGATGTTGATCTTGCAAACGGCAAGCTTAGCTGCTTCACGAAGCTGCTCTTCCGGGATGCCGACTGCATCGGGCATCTTTCCGCCGTAGGTGTTTACCATCTTTACAAACTCCTGAGGAACGGAAGAAGAACCATGAAGAACGATAGGGAATCCGGGAAGACGCTTTGCGCACTCCTTGAGAACGTCGAAACGGAGGGGCGGCGGAACAAGGATGCCGTCAGCGTTTCTTGTGCACTGTGCGGGAGTGAACTTATATGCGCCGTGAGAAGTACCGATAGCGATAGCAAGAGAGTCGCAGCCTGTGCGTGTAACGAACTCTTCTACTTCTTCGGGACGTGTGTAGCTTTCTTTACCTGCTTCAACCTGAACTTCGTCTTCGATGCCTGCAAGAGTACCAAGCTCTGCCTCAACTACTACGCCGTGTTCATGTGCGTATTCAACAACCTGCTTGGTGAGAGCGATGTTGTCTTCGAAGGACTTCGAAGAAGCATCGATCATAACTGATGTGAAACCGCCGTCGATACAGCTCTTGCAAAGCTCGAAGCTGTCGCCGTGATCAAGGTGAAGAGCGATCGGGATCTCGGGGTTCTCTTCAACCGCTGCCTCTACCAGTTTAACAAGATATGTGTGGTTAGCGTATGCACGCGCACCCTTGGAAACCTGAAGGATAACCGGGCTCTTCAGTTCGCCTGCTGCTTCGGTGATACCCTGAACGATCTCCATGTTGTTTACATTGAAAGCACCGATAGCGTAACCGCCGTCATAAGCCTTCGCAAACATGTCTTTTGTTGTAACAAGTGCCATTGTTATGTCCATCCTTTCAAACGGGATTTGTGTCAGAGCCGCGCCGGAAGCCGCTTTGCAAAACTGCGGGCAATGTAAGACGCGCCCTGATTCCTGTTAATTATACCACAATTTTCAAAAGAATAAAGACCTTTTTTTAGCGCGGGGAACTTTTTATCGGGCTGGTCTGTCCAAAGCCCCTGTAAAGTACGCGTACCTTCAGTCCTTTCCCGCCAGGTATCTTGCCACGCAAACGCCGCTTGCGGACGCATGCGACAGCGAGTGCGTAACACCGCTGCAGTCGCCTATAACGAAAAGCCCCTTGTGGCAGGTCTCAAGATGCTCATCTATCTCGACCTCCATGTTGTAGAACTTGACCTCAACTCCGTAGAGCAGGGTATCGTCGTTTGCGGTACCGGGTGCGATCTTGTCAAGGGCGTAGATCATCTCGATTATGCCGTCAAGGATGCGCTTTGGCATGACAAGTGACAGGTCGCCGGGCGTTGCGGCAAGCGTAGGTGTAACGAAATTCTCGTGGATGCGCTTTACGGTACTCCTTCGCCCGCGGATAAGATCTCCGAAGCGCTGCACGATAACTCCGCCGCCGAGCATGTTCGAAAGCCTTGCGATAGACTCGCCGTACCCGTTGCTGTCCTTAAACGGCTCCGAGAAATGCTTTGCCACAAGCAGCGCAAAGTTCGTATTCGGTGTATGTTTCTTAGGATCCTCGTAACTGTGGCCGTTTACCGTCACAATACCGTTCGTATTCTCGTTTACAACTGCGCCCTTCGGGTTCATGCAGAAAGTACGCACAAGATCTTCAAATTTCGCGGTGCGGTAAACGATCTTGCTCTCATAGAGCTCATCCGTGATCGGCGCAAAGATCTCCGCCGGCAGCTCCACACGGACGCCTATATCCACGCGGTTTGACTTAGTGGGGATGTTCAGCTCATCGCAGACCTTCTCCATCCACTTGCTGCCGCTGCGCCCCGCCGAGATAACACATTTGTCAGCGGTAAACGTGCCTTTTCCGGTCACGATCTCGTACAGGTTGCCGTCACCCGTTAAACCCTTTACGGTCACGCGCTTTTCAGAACCTCTCTTGTTCTTCGTTCCGTCCTTTTTTACCTGCACGTTCTCCACCGGGCAGTTGAAGAAGAACTCCACCTTATCTTTAAGCTCGTTATAAAGGTTCTCGAGCACGATATAATTGATATCGGTCCCAAGATGCCTTACGCTCGCCTCAAGAAGATGCAGGCCGTTCTGCATGCAGAGGCGCTTTATCGGCGTATTTCCCGTGGAATAGAGCTTTGTGCCCTTGCCGCCGTACTTAAGGTTGATGCTGTCCACGTATTCCATAAGCTCCGTGGCCTTTTCCTTGCCGATATACTCGTGCAGCGTGCCGCCGAAATTGTTCGTGATATTGTATTTGCCGTCCGAGAACGCTCCTGCGCCCCCAAATCCGTTCATAATGGCACAGGTCTTACACTTTATGCAGTTCTTTACCTTAACGCCGTCTATGGGACATTTACGCTTTTCCAAGGGGTTGCCGCTCTCAAAGACCGCGATCTTTAACCCCTTCTTAAGCTTTGTGAGTTCATATGCCGTAAAAATGCCGCCGGGGCCCGCCCCGATGATTGCCACATCATAATCCATACTGTTCTTCTCCTTCGTAAAGCCCGTCAAACAGGCCCGTGATCTGAATTAATAAGTCTGTGCCGGTCAGCTGGCATCATGCGAAAATGTCTTCCAGTGTCCTGATCCTCCGCTCCGCGGCAGATGTCACGACAACCCTGTCGCCTGCTTCAAGGCGCGAGCTTCCGCCCGGGATCTTAAGCTTTCCGTCGCGGATTATCCCGGAGATTATAACCCCCTTCTTCAGCCTGAAGGTCTTGTCCGAGAGCGGCACACCGACAAGCTGCGTGTCCGGCTTTACGGTGAATTCCGTCACCTCTGCCCTGCCGTCTGCCACAAAATAGCACATTCCGTCCTGGCTCGCGGTGTTCCCGCCGTTGCGGATGAAATGCAGCAGCTTCCTTATCGTCAGCTCTGTGGGCGATGCCGTGATATCGATGTTTACCTTATGCAGAAGCCGCACGTGGCTTAAACGGTCTACCCGCGTGATTACCGAGGGTATCTGCTTTGACCACGCGTACATGCTTATTACAAGGTTCGTCTCGTCGCTGTCCGTAAGTGAGATCAGCGCTCCCGCTTTGTCTATATGCTCCTCATCAAGCACCGAGGTTATCTCGCCTTCGGAGTATGCAACGTGAACTGTCGGGAACTTCTCCATAAGCATACGGCACCTCTCAAGGCTGCTCTCGAGGATCGTAAGCTGCCTGCCCTCGTCAACAAGGCGTTTTGCAAGATATTCTCCGGAAATACCGCAGCCTACCATGACGATCCTGTCGGTCTTGGCCCTGTAAACGCCAAGCGATTGAAGCGTTTCCTCAAGGGTCTCGGCGGAAGCCGTGATCGTAAGACCGTCCCCTACCTGCAGGACAAAGGAGCCGTCGGGGATCGTGATCTTTCCGTCCCTTGTGACCGTTCCGACAAGCATGTCCTTGCAGATCTCGCTGCGCACCGCTGAAAGCTTCATCCCGGCAAGCGGCGAGCCTCTAAGGACCGAAAGGTCGATGATCATGACTTCGTTTCCGAAAAGCCCTTCGTGCTTGATATAGCCCGGAAGGCCGATATTCCTGTATATCTCCTCGGCAAGGTCCACCCTCGGGCAGACGATGCAGTCTATGTCATACTCTTTTTTGATGGCGTCCGTCTCGGCGGCAAGGTCCGAAAGCTGAAGACGCGCCGCAGTCCGCAGGGCGCCCGCGCTCTTTGCCTGCATGCAGCTTAACAGGTTCGTCTCGTCCCAGGGTGTTAAGGCAACAAAGATGTCCGCGCTGTCAACACCCGCGGAAAGCAGGGTCTGGCGCGAAGCTGCGCTGCCGTTCACTCCGTTGACGTTGAACTTGTCCGTGACCCACTCAAGCTGCTCGGGATCGCTGTCTATGACCGTTATGTCGCATCCGTCATTCGCAAGACGTCTGATAAGCTCTGTTCCGGCTTCACCGACGCCGGCTATCACTATCTTCATAATACCTCCAGATACATTTACTCCCTATTCCTTAAGGCATTTGCTCTGTTCCTTTAAGATTCCTTACTCCATAAGGTCTTACACTGTTCCTGTTAAGATCCCTTACTCCGTAAGGTCTTACTCTGTTCCTTTAAGGCTCCTTACTCCGTGCCTCTGTTCTTTGCCCTTTGCTCCGCGTACCGCTTCGTCTTGTGTTTTTCAAGCCTGAGGTACACCCTTCCGACGGTAAGCCCCTGGACGAGCACCGTAAAGAAGATCGTCACATAGGTCACGTTGATGAAAATATCGTAGATATCGGGCGGCAGATACTCCGCGGT
>JAGDCQ010000264.1 GCA_017958465.1 Lachnospiraceae bacterium | reverse complement strand
AACGTTCCCATCATCTCCTACGACAGACTCATATTAAAAACTCCTTATATCAGCTACTATGTTTCTTTTGATAACTACGCCGTAGGAAAGCTTCAGGGCGAATACATACGTGACCGGCTGCAGCTTGACACTACCGCAAACACCTATAATATTGAATTTGTCTCGGGTGACCCTGCAGATAACAATGCTACCTACTTTTTTAACGGTGCATTTGATGTATTATCACCGTATATCGCCTCGGGACGCCTTGCCGTTCCAAGCGGACAGATTGATTTTTACAGCACGGCAACATCTTCCTGGTCAAAGGACATAGCCCAGGAAAGATTTGAAAACATATTGAATTCCTACTATACATCGGACCGCCTTCTTCATGCGGTATGCTGTTCAAATGATTCCACTGCCCTTGGCACGTGTCTTGCCATAGACTACGATTATACCAAAGGCAATAATGTAATAGTTACCGGACAGGACGCAGACGAACCCAATCTTCGCCTGATCCTGGACGGCAAGCAGGATATGACTGTATTTAAGGCTCTTGTAAATGAAAGCATAGCGACTTTGGAGCTTGCAAAATCGATCCTTAACGGAAAGGTACCCGGAGAGGGATTAATAGCAGAAAGTTCCTTTGATTTTTCCTGCAGATACGATACAAGTTCCTATGATAACGGTCAGAAGGCAGTTCCCGCCTACCTTCTTTATCCGACTGTTATCACCAAAGAAAACATAATCACGGAACTTGTGGACAAAGGATATTATGAAATAGGCGAAGACGGATATCTGCGTGCAGTTCAGTAAAGATGATAATACTACTTTCGGAGAGATAGCCATGAAAACAGGTATTGTAAAACGGATCATCATATTTACGGTAATCACGGCAATTGTCCTTATGAGTCCATCAGCAGTCCGTGCAGATCTTATCGAGGCAAGGAACACCGGTCTCAATCCTTACCGTATAATGTGCATAAGTTCATACAACTACTCGTTCCCGACTGTGCCGGACCAGCTTGACGGTCTGGTTGACGGTCTGGCCGATCTGCCTGTAGATATTGATTTCGAGTTCATGGATTCGAAAAATTATTACAAGGCTGCAGATTTCCTTGCTTTTCACGATTATCTTTCCCATAAGATGGCTCAGAGTGAACCATACGACCTTCTGGTATTGCTTGACGATACTGCACTTCATTTCGGATTAAATTATTACGACGAGATCTTCAAAGATATGCCTATCGTTTTTGCCAACGTTAATAATCAATCGGATGCGGAAGTTGCAGCTGCAAGACCTAACATTACCGGTACCACTCTGGACCTTGATTTTGAGGCTAATCTTAACCTTGTAAGGAAACTGTTTCCCGACAGGAACAATATAGTTATAGTTACAGATAACACCAGCACTGCGCAAGGTGAATACACCGAATTTATAAAATACTATACAGGTGCAAAAGTCGATGATCTTGAAGTGACTGTCATCAATTCTTCTTTTTACTCAAAAAAAGGATTTGAACGTGCCGTTTCCGAGATCAACGACAGTAACAGCATCATTTTCTACCTTAGCTGTATGGAAGACGGCGAAGGTAATATATACACATTAAAAACCGGAACCAATCTGATCACGCTCAATGCTCCCGACGTACCTATCTGGCGTTTCACTCTGGCAGATATGCAGTCCGGGATATTCGGCGGTATATCTTATTCATATTACGATGCGGGAGTAAAAGCCGGAAACATAGTTGCAAAGATCTTATCGGAAGGATCCATGGATAATATCGAACTTGAAAGGATCGCTTCAAATCACGCTTATTTTGATCAGGTACAAATGGACAGATTTGAGATCAAGATCAAAGATCTGCCGGAAGGTGCCACCATATTAAATGAGCACAGGACCCTGAAAACTCTTTATGCCGAAAATCCTGTTTTAGTAAATATCGTTATCTTGTTCATTGTACTTTTGATCCTGGTCGTAGCTGCACTTCTGATAATCAATTTACAGCGACGCAATCTTATAAACCAGGATTACCTTACCAGAATGCCAAACCGTCAATTCATTAACACAAAGCTCAAATCCGTGTCAGATTCCAAGACACCTTTTGGCATTATAATGATGGACGTGGATTATTACAAAGAAATTAATGATACCAAAGGACATAACGTCGGTGATCAGCTGCTTATCAGCATAGGGGCCAGACTTAAATCTTTCCCTAAAAAAGATGTAATCTTTGCCAGGATTGGCGGAGATGAATTCATGGGGATCATTTACAACGCCTCTAAAGAAAAAGCCGATGCGCTCTGCAGATCACTCATAAGCAAAATGTGTGAGGAGCACAAGCTTCCGACCGGAAATATAAATATTACCGTTTCTGTGGGTGTTGCAGTCTATCCGATCGATACGGATGATGCGGAAAATCTTCGCAACTACGCAGATGCGGCTTTGTATGAAGTAAAAAAGAACGGTCGTAACGGATACAGATCCTTTAAACCCGAATATCTTAAAAACATAGAAAAATAGGGGCCGATACCGACCCCTTTTTTTGTCTCTTTCCGCCTTAGTCACGTTGTAGTTTTTCAGGCCCGCTTTTCATCGTATTTTTGCAGCAGTCTCATTGCCAGCAGCGCTGCAACGGTGCATACCAGAACAATGACCGTTCTCCGTGTCAAATGCGTAATATAACCTTCTAACGACGCTGTCCTTTTGAGCAGATCCCCATATAATGCGGCCATGTATATCGATGCGGTCTGAAATATAAAGCCACAATGCAATTGCTTAAATTCACTCTTCATGCGGGCAAGTTCAAATATCAAAAAGAGAATATTTAATACGGTTATGACAATAAGCTGGATATAAATAAAAGGCCCCGCATTATCCGGTTTTACTTGGTTATTTAACACAAGGATCGAAACAGCCCAGACCATTATCAACATCCATGCAAACAATACAACGGACAATATGATCAAAAGACGATCTACGCCATTCTTTTTATCAGACTTATATACAGGCATAAAGCCACCGCAAACAACTGCCGCAAGTGTGAACAGCAGTAGCAAGTAGTATCCGTTTTCATCGAGCGGCGAGACCATTCTTGATGTTCCGGCAATTCCGACGAACACACTGCAAACCAAAACAAGCGCGGCAAGCACAAAACCCCAAATGTGTCTTATCTTAGACCGGATCTGAACCTTCGCCATACGAAGGATCTCGGTAGCAGTAGTCTCTCCCGGATCCTTACCCTGCTCAGATGCTTGTACCTCACCCACAACAATATCTTGAATCTTTATATCCAAAACTCGGGCCAGATTTTCCAAAACCCCTATGTCAGGGAAACTCTCGCCCTTTTCCCAGCGTGAAACTGCCTTGTTTGTCACTCCGAGCAGATCACCCAGCTCGCTTTGGGTATAATTCTTTGCTTTTCTGGCCTCTCTTATAAGCTCACCCGTTTTGACCTTATCCATACAAAGCACCTCCCGGTTTTGTATTTGGTACTTTCAATATATTTCATGCTTTGCATATTATCAATCCACCGTAAAGAGAATCTGTTAAAAAAGGCTCAGCTGCTTTTCAATATAGCTCTCCATCTTCACATCATTGATGATGTCTCCCTCCCTGTAATTGCCAATCAGGAAGGGAGAATCCGGGTCGTGGAGTTTCATGTTTCTTTTGACCGCGCGTGTATCATTATTCGCGTAGCAGTACCTGCAAAGATGTCCGCAGCTGTCGTACGCTCCTATATCGCCGGATATGTAACAGGCGCATTCTTTTCTGGCAGGCTTTTTATTCGGAACAATAAGTTTCTTCCCGATAGCTTTTTCGTAAGTTGCAATGGTCATGCAGCCACTGCAGTCCGCTCCAAACTCAGAAAGGAAGCTGCCTTCCCCGCAGGGTTTTACCACCATGCCAAAAGAAGCCGCTATCCTGATCATCTCTTTTCCGAGAAAATACTGATCTTCTCCGGAAACAGAGCGAATCTCCGGAAAGTTGCGCTTTACCTTCTTATAAAGATCGATAAAGCTTATAACTACTGTATCTGTATAGCCGCTAAGCTCCGCTGCCATCCGCTCAAAAGCCTGAAGATGGTATTCAACGGTATACCTGTCATTTATGAGGATCGGATCATACCTCCAGCCTATGCGGTCGATCCCCACCATCCGCGAAAGCTCCTTAAAATCCTCTAAGATCTTGTGTTTGTCGGGGACTCCCGGCTCAATATCCTTGCCGTAGGAAGTGATCGTAACAAACCAGTACTGCCCGTAATCCTTTATCAGATCCATATAAGGGAAGAACGGGGCCGGATTCTTGGAGCAAAACCCTATGACATCAACCACCGTGGGATCCAGCCTGTATCTGCTGACCTGTGCCGGATTGAACGGGTTTCGGACACATACGGTTCCTTCCTTTATTCTGTTTGCAAACCATTCGGCGTAAAACGCAGGTATATCTGTCCTCTGTCCTGTATTGATTATCATAGTTTTAATTCCGGCATCCTGTCCGGTTTCCTCTAAAAATGTTATATCTCATTTTTCATTTTGACACAACATTCATTTTACGAAACAGAGTTTTTTTACATTGTCCAGTTCTGTGATATAAGCTGCTGTTTGGTCATCCTGCTGTATAACTAACCAAAGAAAAAAGAGCCTTTCGGCTCTTCTCTACTTAATTCCCATTATCTTCAGCCATCCCGGCATGAAGAACTCCTGGACCGTATTCAGATATTTCTCGACCTTTGCATCGTCATAATCGTGTATGATCGGCCACCGCAAACTACTGCCGCAAGCGTGAGCAGCATCAGCAAGCCAAACAGTCCTTGCAAAACCCGTGTTTTCGTGGTAAACTACGCGTATGGTGCGGCCCGGAGTCGCACGTAAAACTACCGTAAAAGGGTGGTATGGAGGTTAGATATGTCAGTTTACGAAAAAGCACTCGAACTCCACGAACAGTGGAACGGAAAAATAAGCACAGAAGCTAAATGTGAGCTCAAGAACAGGGAAGACCTTTCTCTGGCCTACACTCCCGGTGTAGCTGAACCCTGCAGGGTCATCGCAAAAGACAAGGAGGAGGCCTACAAATACACGCTCAAGGCCAATACCATCGCTGTTGTTTCGGACGGCAGCGCCGTGCTTGGTCTTGGCAATATCGGGCCCTACGCAGCCATGCCCGTTATGGAGGGAAAATGCGTCCTCTTTAAGGAGTTTGGCGGGATAAACGCTTTCCCCATCTGTCTTGACACCCAGGACACAGAAGAGATAATTAAATCCGTTTGCGCCATAGCCCCCACTTTCGGCGGGATCAACCTTGAGGATATTGCCGCTCCCCGCTGTTTCGAAGTGGAAGCTAGGCTGAAAGAGCTGCTCGATATCCCCGTTTTCCACGATGATCAGCACGGCACGGCTATCGTAGTTCTTGCGGGCGTTATTAACGCCTTAAAGCTCACAGGCCGCACAAAAGAGACAACCAGAGTGGTCGTAAACGGTGCGGGAAGCGCCGGAACTGCCATCACCAAGCTGCTCCTCAACTACGGTTTCAAGGATGTCATCATGTGCGACAGGTTCGGTATCCTTTCCTCTGCAACGCTGGATCAGATGAACCCCGCCCAGCAGCAGATGACGAAGATAACCAACCCCAGGGACGTGCAGGGTGTGCTGGCGGATGCCGTAAAAGGCGCAGACGTTTTTGTAGGCGTTTCTGCCCCCGGCGTTATGACTCAGGAAATGATAAAGAGTATGAATAAAGACTGCATTGTTTTTGCTATGGCCAATCCCACTCCGGAGATAATGCCGGACGAAGCAAAAGCTGCAGGAGCGCGTGTAGTGGGCTCCGGCAGGAGCGACTTCCCGAACCAGGTAAACAATGTCCTGGCTTTCCCGGGCATCTTCAAAGGCGCTCTCATGGGACGTGCAAAACAGATCACGGAAGAGATGAAGCTTGCTGCCGCAGTTGCTCTCGCTGACCTTGTGGGCGACGATCTTTCCGAGGAAAACATCATCCCGAGCGCATTCGATCCAAGAGTCTGCGAAGCAGTCGCAAAAGCCGTAATGAGCAATATCTGATGCTCGCGGCGGGCTTCTAAAAAACATGCACAGAGGCAAAACAGATGCAAAATGAAACACTGATGCTTTATAAGCTGATAATCCTCTACATCCTCGACAGTGTGGATTATCCGCTCACAAATACAAGACTGACGGATTTTATCGTCGAAAGAAACTATACAAACTATTTCAATGTCCAGCAGGTGCTGGCGCAGCTTGTGGAGGACGGCTACGTTTCAAGCGAGGTAACGCGGAACACCACGACTTACCTCATCACCACCTCCGGCGGCCAGGCGCTCTCCCTTTTCCTGAATGACCTGAACCCCGCCATCCGCAAGGACATCGACAATTACTTAAAAGATCACAGTTACGCTCTCCGCGAGGAGGTGTCCTACCCCGCCGATTACGAGATCACAAACTCCGGCGACTACATGACGCGGCTCACAATAATGGAGCGCAACCAGCCCATCTTCGAACTGCGGATGTCCGTCCCCAACGAGGACGACGCCATCCGTGTCTGCAACGAGTGGGAGCGCAGCAATATGGACCTCTACAGATACGCCGTGATGAAGCTCATCGGCGGAGGTCACTGAACAGTATCTTCAACCCCGTTTGTAATGAACGGGGTTATTTGTTGCCATATCTCGGCCACGCCCTGCTTTGTTACGGATGAAAACGGGATCACCGGAACGTCTTCCGGCACCTTGAGCACCTTTTTTATGGCCTGGATCTGGGCCTTTACGGCTCCCCTGCTGATCTTGTCAGCTTTCGTAGCCACAACAAAGGTCTTAAGCCCCGTGGATTTTATCCAGTCGAACATTGCAACGTCGTCCTTTGTCGGGTCGTGGCGGATGTCCACCAGCTGGATGATGCAGCACAGCTGCTTTGAGGTGCGGAAATACTTTTCTATCACCTTTCCCCACTTCATCCTAAGCTCCATTGAAACCTTTGCGTAACCGTAACCCGGCAGGTCCGTGAAATACAGATCATCATTGATCCTGTAGAAATTGAGGGTCTGGGTCTTTCCGGGCTGCGAAGAGGTCCTTGCAAAGGACTTTCTCCCGAGCAGGCTGTTTATCAGCGAGGATTTCCCCACGTTGCTCCTGCCGGCAAAGGCTATCTCCGGCAGCGTGTTTTCCGGAAGCTTGCCGGTCACTCCTACCACAGTCTCAAGCTTCAGATCCCTGATCACAATACTTTCCATAACTTTTCTCCCGTGAGGGCCAAAGACCTGCAGCTTTTGCCCGCGCAGGGCGAAAGGTCATTTCACAAGCGCTGTCTTTAGCACCTCGTCCATATTATTTACAAAAACAAGATTTACACCGTTCAATATCTCCGCGGAGATATCCTCTGTATCGCGCCTGTTCTTCTCGGGAAGGATCACAGTCTTTATCCCGGCGGTTTTGGCAGCGATGATCTTTTCTTTCAGGCCGCCGATGGGCAGGACGCGCCCGCGGAGCGTTATCTCACCTGTCATGGCCACATCCCCGCGCACCTTTTTGCCTGTAATGGCAGAAAGCATGGCAGTTGCCATTGTGATGCCGGCTGAAGGCCCGTCCTTCGGAACAGCGCCCTCGGGAAGGTGGATATGGATGTCCGTGGACTCGAAGTACCCTGGCTCGATCCCGTATTTTCCGGCAACAGAGCGGATGAAGCTGATGCCCGCATGCGCGGACTCCTTCATTACATCCCCAAGCTGGCCCGTAAGTTCAAACTTGCCTTTTCCGGGCATGGTGTTCACTTCGACCTGGAGGGTCTCGCCGCCGACGCTTGTCCAGGCAAGGCCCGTCACTACACCGATCTCGTTCTTATGCTTTTCCTTGTCGGTAACGTATTTCACCTTGCCAAGGTAGTGCTCGAGGTTGCCGGTGGAAACAGTGATGCGTTCCTTGGTGTCCAGTATCTGCTTCGCCTCGTCCTCTGTAAGGGCCTTTCCCGACGTTTTTTCGTCTTCAAGGAGTTCTCGTGCCACTTTTCTGCAAACCTCGCCTATGCGCCTCTCAAGGCTCCTGACGCCGGCCTCCCTTGTGTACCCGAGGATCATCTGGGAAAGAGCGCTCTTGTTGAACACAAGCTGCTTCGAACTTAAGCCGTTCCTCTTAAGCTGCTTGGGCACAAGGTGTTCTTTAGCTATATGCACCTTCTCGTCAAGGGTGTAGCTGCTTATCTCTATCAGCTCCATACGGTCGAGAAGGGGCCTCGGAATGGTCTGGACAGTATTTGCCGTGGCTATAAAAAGTACGTCCGAAAGGTCGATGGGGATCTCCACATAATGGTCCACAAACCTGCTGTTCTGTTCGGAGTCAAGGACTTCAAGCAGCGCAGAGGCGGGATCCCCTTTATAATCCGAGCTGACTTTATCTATCTCGTCAAGCAGGATGAGAGGGTTCTTCACTCCTGCGTTTTTAAGGCCTGTGGCGATACGCCCGGGGAGCGCGCCAACGTAAGTGCGCCTGTGGCCTCGGATCTCTGCTTCGTCGCGGATACCGCCGAGCGCCACACGGATATATTTTTTGTCGAGAGCACGGGCTATGGACTTTGCCACGGAGGTCTTGCCGGTTCCGGGCGGTCCCACAAGGCAGAGGATAGGGATCTGCCCCTTTGTGGTAAGGCTTCTTACCGCGAGGAATTCGATTATCCTCTCCTTCACTTTTTCAAGGCCGTAGTGATCATCATCCAGTATTTTTGCGGCTTTCGCCAGGTTTATGAAATCCGGGTCTTTTTTATTCCAGGGAAGTGCGAGCAGTGTCTCGATATACCCGCGGGAAACAACGGACTCCGAGGAATTACCGGAAATGGTCTTGAAACGCTTGATCTCTTTGCGGATCTTTTCTTTTACGCTGTCGTCGGCCTCAAGAGCGTCGCACTGGGCATAAAACTGGTCGGCCTCGGAAACGGTATCGTCCTCACCGAGCTCCTCGCGGATAGCCTTCATCTGCTCGCGCATTATGTATTCCTTCTGGTTCTGGTCGAGCTTAGACTTTACGCGCTGCGAAAGGTCGCTCTTTAAGCGCAATATCTCCGTTTCGTCCTTGATGACGGAAAGGAGCTTGTCATACCGCTCCCTGAAGCTTTCCGCCTCCAGGAGGCCCTGACGGTTCTCCAGTGGCATGGGGAACTGGGACATCAATTCGTTTACGATATACGTGAGGTCCGCTGCCTTTGAAATAGATGAAAACAGGTCTGTGAGCTTGGGGTTTACCTTAAGATACTGGGCGATAAGCTCAAGGATATAAGACCGCATGGCCTTTTCCTCAGTATCCGTAATGGCCGCCGTCACATCCGGTATAGGCTCGTAGGTGCAGATACAGAAAGGCTCCGCAGAAACGATCTCGCCGATCTTTGCGCGGCCAAGGCCTTCCACCGCCGCACGCATAAGATTGTCGCCAAGCTTGATGAGGCGCCTTACCGTGCCTATAGTCCCCACATTGTACAGGGACTCCCTGTTGTTGGAGTTTATATCGCCGGTCCTTGACGCAACAAACAGGACCTCACTCTTTGCTTTGAGCGCAAAATCTATGGCAAGGACAGCATCCTTGCTCTTGAGGTCGAAATGCATTATCGTACCCGGCATAAGTGCTATATGATCCAGCTTCACCAGCGGAAGCTTAATATTCTCGTCCATAAAAACCTCGTACTTTGCTGCGGGCAGCACAGGCGCCGCCTCACATTTTTAAAAAAACGGGTAGAAGATGCCTCCCCTACCCGATTGTTCTTTAAGCGATCTCGCTTGTTTTTTTATGGCCTCTGTTCTTTATGTTGGCCTTGGCTTTCGGGAACTTGCTCTTCCCGTGGATTATCGTGGGCTTTTCCTCGCCCTTTGCTGCAGCCTCGGTAACTATGACTGTCTGTACTTCTTCCTCAGAAGGGATCTCGTACATCGTATCCATCATAGTATGCTCCATGACAGCTCTTAAGCCTCTCGCGCCGGTCTTTCTTTCGAAGGACTGCTTTGCGATGCTCTTTACGGCTTCGGGCTCGAACTCAAGCTCTACGCCTTCAAGCTCGAAAAGCTTCTTGTACTGCTTTGTAAGAGCGTTCTTGGGCTCCGTGAGAACTCTCACGAGCGCATCTTCCGTAAGCTGGTCGAGCGATACCATTACAGGCACACGGCCGACAAACTCGGGAATGATACCGAACTTCACAAGGTCTTCCGGCATTACCTGCTTTAACAGGTCGCCGATGTTCTGCTCGCTCTTTTCAAGTATCTCCGCGCCAAAACCAATGGATTTCTGGCCGATCCTGTTTTCTACTATCTTTTCAAGGCCGTCAAAAGCGCCGCCTACGATAAACAGGATGTTGGTGGTATCTATCTGCATGCACTCCTGCTGGGGATGCTTCCTGCCGCCCTGGGGAGGTACGGATGCGATGGTCCCTTCCAGGATCTTTAATAGAGCCTGCTGAACGCCTTCGCCGGAAACATCACGGGTTATGGAAACGTTCTCGCTCTTTTTTGTTATCTTGTCGATCTCGTCTATGTAGACGATACCGTGCTCCGCGCGCTCTATGTCGTAATCTGCGGCCTGGATGAGGCGGAGCAGGATATTCTCAACGTCCTCACCTACGTAGCCGGCCTCTGTAAGGGTTGTGGCGTCCGCAATGGAGAAAGGAACGTTGAGGATCTTTGCCAGGGTCTGTGCAAGGTAAGTCTTGCCTGAACCCGTGGGACCCATCATAAGGATGTTGCTCTTTTGAAGCTCAACATCCGAAAGCGAACCGGAGAGTATCCTCTTGTAGTGATTGTAAACGGCTACCGAAAGGACTTTTTTTGCTTCATCCTGTCCGATAACATATTTGTCAAGGAACTCCCTGATCTCGCGGGGTTTGAGAAGGTTGATGGCAAAATCCCCGGAAGCATCGTCAAACGGTTCTTCGCCAAACTCTTCTTTTACGATCTCGTAGCAAAGCTCAACGCATTCATCGCAGATAAATACGTTGTCGGGCCCTGCAAGCAGTTTGCGGACGTTGGCCTGGCTCTTTCCGCAGAAGGAGCAGCAGTAGTTTTCGGGTGTGTTGTTTGCCATTTCAAAACCTCTTAATTTCTCTTAACTGTAACCGTATCGATAAGACCGTATTCCTTAGCTTCTTCAGCGGTCATGAAGTTGTCGCGGTCGGTATCGGCCGTGATAACTTCAAGCGGCTTGCCGGTATTTTCGGCAAGGATGCGGTTCAACCTTTCCTTCGTACGAAGGATGTGCTTTGCGGCGATCTCGATCTCGGTAGCCTGGCCCTGGGCACCGCCAAGGGGCTGGTGGATCATGATCTCGGCGTTGGGAAGCGCATAACGCTTGCCCTTTGCACCGCCTGCGAGCAGGAACGCACCCATGCTGGCCGCAAGGCCGATACAGGTGGTCGAGACATCGCATTTTACGTAATTCATTGTATCGTAGATAGCAAGACCTGCGCTTACAGATCCTCCCGGGCTGTCGATGTAAAGGTTGATATCCTTGCCCGGATCCTCGGATTCGAGGAAAAGGAGCTGTGCAACAACAAGCGCCGCCGTCTCATCCGTAACTTCGCCGGAAAGGAAGATGATCCTTTCTTTGAGAAGTCTTGAAAAGATGTCGTAGGAGCGCTCGCCGCGGCTGGTCTGCTCAACTACATAAGGTATAAGATAATCCTTGATCTGATTATTCATTTGATCCTCCTTACAGGAGTCCGTAAACCCCGGTAGATTATTTCTCTACAGCTGCATCTGTAACGAGATCGGCTGCTTTTCTAACGGCAAGATCCATCTTAACGTTGTCTTTCTCTTTGTCGCCGATGATCTTCTTGACATTCTCAAGATCCATGCCGTACTGATCTGCCATAGACTTGAACTCTGCCTCGAGCTCTTCCTCGGAAACTTCGATGTTCTCAGCCTTTACGATAGCTTCAAGCACAAGCCTCTGCTCGATCTCCTTCTTTGCGGCAGGCTCCATCTGCTCAAGGAACTTGTCGGGTGTAAGACCGGTGAACTGCATGTACTGCTCAAGCTTTAAGCCCTGGTAACGGAGTCTCTGCTCGAAATCCTCTACCATGCGGCGCTTCTGAAGGTCAAGCATGGGCTCGGGGATAGACATTTCGGAAGCTTCAACGATCTTTGCAACAACGTCATCGCGCTTCTTCTCTTTAGCTTCTCTTGCCTTCTTCTCTTCAAGCTTCTTCTTGATATCTGCCTTGTACTCATCAAGAGTCTCAAACTCTGTGGTATCCTTTGCAAACTCGTCGTTAAGCTCGGGGAGCTCCTTCTTCTGGATGCCCTTGACGGTTACCTTGAACATTGCAGGCTTTCCTGCAAGCTCTGCTGCATGGTACTCTGCAGGGAAGGTAACGTTTACTTCGCACTCGTCACCGATGTTCTTGCCGATGAGCTGCTCCTCGAATGTATCGATGAAGCTGTGTGAACCGATGGTAAGCTCGTGGTTCTCGCCCTTGCCGCCTGCAAAAGCCTTGCCGTCCATGAAACCTTCGAAGTCGATTGTCGCGATGTCGCCATCCTCAACTGCGCGGTCTGTAACCTTTACAAGACGTGAGCTCTGCTCTACAGCCTTATCAAGCTCTGCCTTTACTTCGTCGTCTGTAACTGTGATGTCGGCCTTTTCAACCTCAACACCCTTGTAGCTGCCAAGCTTAACTTCGGGCTTTACGGCTACTTCTGCGGTGAAGATGAAGCTCTTGCCTTTTTCAATCTGCTCTACATCTATTTCCGGACGGGAAACGATATCAAGACCGCACTCTTCAGCGGCTGCTTCGTATTCGTCGGGGATAAGGATATTTGCTGCATCCTCATAAAATACCGACGGTCCGTACATTTTTTCGATCAGGGCCTTGGGAGCTTTGCCCTTGCGGAAGCCCTGGATGCTGATCTTGTTTTTGTTCTTCTGGTAAGCCTTGTCGAGCGCTTCGTCAAATTTTTCTGCGCTTACTTCAATGACAAGTTTCTTCATGTTCTCTTTATCGAGATCTTCAATTCTAAAACTCATTTTGGTAGTCCTCCTTAAGTATCCGAACTATTATACCACGAACTTTTTATTTTTTCCACTAAATTTTTATCTGTACTGTATCTTTGATGCAAGTTCCCCTGCTTTTTCCTCGGAAACAAGCACCTTTACAAGTTCAAGGGCAAAATCAAGCGATGCTCCCATTCCTTTTGCTGTGATAAAACGCCCGTCGCGGACTACAAAGTCGCCTGTCGCTTCCGCATCTGTCAGGTATTTTTCAAAGCCCGGGAAGCATGTTGCTTTCTTTCCGGAAAGCAGACCGAGTCTGCCGTAAACGCTCGGAGCGGCGCATATTGCAGCCAGATATTTTTCTTCTTTGTCGAATGTCTTTGCAATTTCCGCCACATCTTCGCTTGCGGCAAGGTTTTCTGTACCTTTTCCGCCGCCCGGAAGGACAAGCATATCCGCATCCGTCATCCGGTCGCGTGTTATATCCGTACCAAGCACCTTGTCAGCCTCAACAATTATGCCGTGAGAGCCGTTCACGCTCTTCCTGCCCATTATGGAAACGGTGACTGTGTCAACGCCTGCACGGCGCAGAACATCCACCGGAGTCAGTGCCTCGATCTCCTCAAAACCGTCTGCCAATAAAACATATACCTTACTCATCTCTTTTCTCCTCTCTTCTCTGATAAGATCGTGGTGGGGTGGCCATGGGCACGCTATGGATGAGCCCGGACGCGCTCCGTGTGACTATTGAAGCGCTTGGATGTGTTCCGGACGCGCGTTGATCTCCCCACGAATCATTTTATCATTCGACGGCAGTTTTTTCAAAACAATTATGGAAGGATTACGATCGGATGGGTTTCATTCTATCACGATCCTGCCAAGCTTAGGCGAAGCAATCTCAAGCACGGTTGTAAGGTCTTTCCTCGAGACCACGACAAGCGTAGTGTCCGACTGCTCATCCTCCTTAATGTATTGTGTATAGAAAGCCAGATACTCCTCCGTTACCGCAAGATCGCGGTAAATGTGTATTCCGGGCTTTGTTGTATAAATTACGTTTCCCTTGGAATCAACTATCGATTTGCCAACGCTTGCCTGTGCAGAGTGCGGAACAGGGTCGACATAATACAGCTCTCCCGCGGGATCCCTTGTAAAAAGCAGGCCATGGTAATATTCGACGCCTGTTTTGTCATTATAGACCACAAGCACCTCGAGTGACGGGCTCTCGTGCAAAACACCCCAGACCGTCTCCTCATCCATCCATTTAACTGTCTCAACGTTCATGCCAAGCGGATATTCAAGTTCAATGCTCACATCCTTTTCGCCGCCCTTTACTTCAAGCAGGAACCGGTATGAGTTATCGATCCGGGTTATGGATGCATATCTGCCGCTGTTGCTGTAGGCTTCTGTGCTTGGTGTAAATACATCATTCGGGAAAATGTCTATGAAAAGGCTGTCCGCAAGCTTGTAGATTTCGGTACAGCCGATATAGGTGCCGTTTGACATGATGCTGTTATATGTCACTCCGAGTTTCCCGTTGCTGATGGCTTCGAACATGTCACCTTTGACCGTTATGGGTGCAGGCAGGCCGCTTTCCGCATAATACAGTTT
>JAGDCQ010000263.1 GCA_017958465.1 Lachnospiraceae bacterium | reverse complement strand
TGCCTGCTTGCAAGGCAGATCGCATATCTGTTCAACGATAACGAAGTGATAGTGGATTACGCCGTGCGCTATGTGCGCGTGGTACTGCCGTTTTACTGGTGTTATGCCGTGTTTAACGGCATAATCAATTATGTTCACGGAGTCGGAGATATAGTTTACCCTACGATCATAAATATTGCGGTCCTTTGGGGTATAAGAATACCCGCCGCCTTCATTTTGAACGCAGCGGGTCTTGGGACCTGGTGTATGGCCGGGATCTCTCTCAGCTTTGTATGCGGAATGATCGGAATGATGTTCTATTATACCACCAAGCGCTGGAAACGGCTGGTGGACGGGACACCTGTGCCTTCACATGACAGGTGAATAAAGCCTTTTAAGGCTCGAGCAGGCTCACAAGGAACATCTCAGCCGCAATCTCTTCGTCCATTTTTCCGGACTTGAAGTCGGTTTCGTATTTCAGGCCAAGTTCAACAGCACGCCTTAAAATGTCGGAAGTGAAGTTCTTACACTGTTTGCAGTACTTTTCTGCGGGATACTGCTTTATCCCAAGCGCCTGGGCGATATCAACAGCTTTTTTGCCCTTGTTTACAAGGTCTTTTACCTGCAAAAGGTAGTTAAAATGCGAAGTGATCCTGTAGAGGATACCTGCGGGACGCTCTCTTAAAGCCAGCATGGTCGAGTAAGCATGCATGGCTTTTTTCTTGTTCTTTTCGCCCACGGCGTCCGTAAGATCAAAAATTTTGCCTGTGATCTGCTTTACACAGACGGCGTCTATATCTTCCCGGGTTATAACTGTCCGTCCGAGCGCATAGCTTATGAGCTTTTCCAGCTCGTTTGAGAGGTTCTGCATATCGGAGCCCACGTTTACAAGCAGGTAGGAAGCGTCGTTTCCCGTAATGTTATAGCCGTTTTTTTTCAGACGCTGGCCTATGAAGGTCATAAGGTCGTTTTCCGTCAGGCCGTTCATTTCAGAGGCGTATCCTGTTTCCGCCACGGCCTTGTAAGGGGCGCTGCGCTTGTCAACATCGGTTTCGGAGAAGATCACGGTGGTGGTTTCCGGCAGGGTTTTGATCCATTCCGCAACGCGGGATCCTGTATCGCCGGACCCTTTGAAAACGCCTGAACCGTCTATAATGATCACTCTGTGGTCGGAAAAGAAGGGCATGGTGTTCCCGAGAGACATTACTTCGTTCCAGTCCAGCCCTTTGCCGTCGAAGGAGTTGAAGTTGATGGTGTCGTCCGGCGGGACGAGGGCATCCTTAAGCCTGCTGCGGTAGGTGGCCACAAGGTAGCGCTCTGTTCCGAACAGCAGGTAGCAGGTCTTATATGTTTTGTTTTTTATATCTTCGCTGATGGTTTTCATAAGGGTATTATAAATCAATGCGCAAAAAAAAGCAAAAAAAAGACGGGCTTTTCGACCCGTCAGATTTTTATTGCTCAGGCAATCTTGTTTACAGCCTTTGTAAGCTGGGAAACCTTGTGAGCAGCGGTGTTTCTGTGAAGAACGCCCTTTGCTGCAGCCTGATCGAGTGCCTTAACGGCAACCTTTAATGACTCGTTTGCGAGGTTCTTGTCGCCGGCAGCCACAGCAGCATTAACCTTCTTAATAAGAGTCTTAAGCTTTGAGTTGATCATCTTGTTGCGGAGAGTCTTTGTCTCGATAACAAGGATACGCTTTTTAGCAGACTTAATATTAGCCAATGTTTCCACCTCCCTTTTTGGATTCCGCAAGTCCCTGCCTCTCTTTACGGCAGAGCCGTATGCGGTTAGGGTGCATGATTTGTTCGCAGATCCGGACACGGACGTTCAGCGAACATACGATAGTATATTAGCCTTTTCAATTGCTGATGTCAAGTAATATTTAAAAAATATTGAGCAAAAATGATCACGACATTGGGGGGAAACGCCCTTTTGTTTCACCGTAAAAGAGCTTCCGGGGTTTGAAACAGTTGCTTTATCCTGTCGAAAGTGCTAAAATAAATTATCTATGTAAACACAAGTATAAGTATTATAGAGAACAGGAAGAAGTATGTCAACAGATCAGAGTAAAATCAGGAATTTTTGCATAATAGCGCACATTGACCATGGTAAATCCACGCTTGCGGACCGTATCATCGAGATGACGGGCGTGCTCACAAGCCGCGAGATGCAGGAGCAGGTGCTGGATAATATGGACCTTGAGCGCGAGCGCGGGATCACCATCAAAGCACAGACCGTGCGCGCTGTCTACAAGGCGCTTGACGGAGAGGAGTACATCTTTAACCTTATCGATACTCCCGGCCACGTAGACTTCAATTACGAGGTTTCACGAAGCCTTGCGGCCTGCGAGGGCGCAGTGCTTGTTGTGGATGCGGCCCAGGGAATAGAGGCACAGACCCTTGCAAACGTATATATGGCCATCGATCACAACCTCGAGATAATCCCTGTTATCAACAAGATAGCCCTTCCGAGCGCAGAGCCCGACAGAGTTGTAGCCGTGATAGAAGATGTTAT
>JAGDCQ010000262.1 GCA_017958465.1 Lachnospiraceae bacterium | reverse complement strand
GGCAAAATCCATATAGGTCTCTACATCCTGGGGCTCCTTGCACTGGGCCACAAACTCACCGCTTATCCTGAAGGAATTGTAGGTGACATCTGTCCCGTTGGATATGATGATATTGGTCCTTTTCTTTGTCGCAAAAACCTCTGCAGAGTTCACAAATGCGCTCTCTCCCGTATCCGCAGAAAACAGCGCCTTCGACATTGTCATAAGGTCTTCTTCGATATCAGGCAGGTTCTTGAGCACGGAGCCCTTCTCTGCCTTTCCAAGATCGTATGTGGGGTTTGCAACAAAGCCTGCGGCGTACTTTGCGTCCCTGAGCTTCTTAACAAGCTCTTCTTTATCTATTCCCGGGAAGACGAAAATGTCGGCAAAGCCCTTCATCTCCCCCTTTTCGTTTGAGAAGTTTGAAAACACCGTAATGGCGATCCTTCTGTTCTCTTTCCTGCGCTTAAGGTCCAGCCTCTTCTTTACAAAGAACGCTTCGGCGCTCTCGGTAAAGGTGTCTGTGATCCTGTATTCATCTATTCCCGCCTGTTTAAGGGCGCTTAAAATCAACTCTTTCATCATCTACCTCCTGAAGTACCGGTCAACCCAGACGGATCCTTGCTTTAATATAAGGGCCGCCGTCCGATACCTTTACCCACTCTTTGTAGCCCTTGCCACAGAACCCGCTTCCGCCGGCCTCTATGGTGTCGGATATCATGGAGATGGATTTAAGGAGGTCCGGAACATAGCCTGTAAGCACGATGGGTGAGAACACCTTGCCCGTAAGCTTGCCGTCTTTGATCTCCCTTGCCATACCGACCATCAGCTGGATACCCCAGTTCTTAGGGTCTTCCATACCGCTTTCGGCGTTGCTGAGCAGCATTCCGTATTTCACGGAGGCTATCATATCCTCTACCTTTGAAGTACCTGCTTCGAAGATGGTGTTCGTCATACGGGTGTAGGCCTTGCGCTCGCTGTTTTCCCTGCGGCCGTTGCCTGTGGGAGCTGTCCCGAGGACTGCTGCGGAAAGGGAATCGCTGATACCTGTCTGCAGGATACCGTCCTTTATAACCACTGTATCCTGGGCGGGCACGCCCTCATCATCAAAGAAATAAGTTGCAACCTGAGGGATAACGCAGGCGCCGTCGTGCATGGTGATAAGCTCGCTTGCCACCTGTTTGCCGATATACTGCTTTGCAAGAGCCCTGTCCTTCACGAACATATCCATCTCGACGCCGTGGCCGAAGGCTTCGTGAACGATCATACCTGTAACGTCGGGCTCGCAGATGCATTCATACTCGCCGGGAACGATGGGCTCCGCGTCGAGCTTTGCGATCGCATCATCGCAGGCCTTTTCAACGTTGCTCTCAAGCTTGTCGAGGATCTCCATACCGCCAAGGCAGGAAACAGGCCTGTAGCCTTCTTCCACACGGTCTTCGTCCCTTGCAAGCGCCATAATAGAGCCGCATACCCACATAACACTCTGTGTCATGTCGCGGCCCGGTGAAAGGAACAGCTTTGTGTATACCTGATAGCTGCAGAGCGCGCTGCAGTCGATTATCCTTTCAGAGTAGGCAAGGCCTTTCTCCCTGAGCTTTGTAAGAAGCCTGATGATGGCTTCGTCCCCCATCTGAACGGGGCTGATCTCGTAGTCCGTGGACTTTTCAAAGCTTAAGGGTGAATCCTCGGGGATGCTGAACTTAGGATGATCGAAGCTTTCCTCTTCTTTTTTCGATGCCACAAGGGCGTCCACAGCACCTGCTATCTTTGCGATGCTGTCCTCAGAGATCTCGTTGAAGGAATACTCAACAAACCTCCCTTTGTCATAAACCTTCATGACAAAGCCTCTTTCGCAGAGGAAGCCGCTCTCGCCTATAGATGTTCCCGTGCTGGAAACCCTGTAGTTTTTGCTGTCCGAATCCGTAGCCAGGATCGAAACATATTCATACTTTTCGAGAAGGACCGAAAGCAGCTTCTTGAGAAGCGGCTTTTTCTCGATAATAAACACACTTTTGTGTACCTGCATATTTGCCCCCTTTAATACTGTTTTCCTTGATGATAGCAAATGAAGTCCTCTTTTTCAATATTTTTCAAAGTTTTTCAATATTTTTTTGTTAAATGAAAAACTAACTCTTTACTTTAAAAAAGTGAAGTGTTAAAATGTCACAGTACAAAAGTAATTTGGGAGGGAGAAACCCCATGAAAAACCTTGCATCACCGTCTGTAGATTTTTTGTTTGATGCTATCCTTAGTCTTAACACACGCGAAGAATGCTACACCTTCTTCGAGGATATATGCACAGTGAACGAGATCCTTTCTCTTTCACAACGTTTTGAGGTGGCTGCTATGCTCCGCCAGAAAAAGACCTACCTCGAGATAGCCGAGAAGACCGGCGCTTCGACTGCTACCATCAGCCGCGTGAACCGTTCCCTTATCTATGGAGAGGGCGGATACGAAGTAGTTTTCGACCGCATCCAGGAGCTTCCCACGGACTATTCAAGGGAGATCATCGAAACTTCTGCAACAAAAAAAGACGACAAAAAAGAGAGCGGGAACTGAATCCCGCTCTTTTCTTTCTCTATTCTCCGGTGAACACCGTCTTTTCAGCTTTTTGATCTTTCTTCTTTATTCTCGTTTTTGAAGATATCGCTCTCATCCAGAAGGTTTTCAATAACCTGGGACTTCATATATACGTCGAAACAGAGCATGCATATAAATCCGAAGGTTTTAAAATATTCCTGTTCTTCAGGCGTTTTTGCCATTCCTTCAAACGCCGTCTCCGAGATCTTTACCTTACGCACAAGGTCCTTTACCATATCCCTGGACTGCTTTCCGACGATATTGAATATCTCGCTGTAAACGTCGGCCATGTCGAAATCCCGCTCGTTGTTGAAGGTGTATTCCGTTACAGGCCCAAGCAGTTTTCTTATATCGCTTATGGACATGATATTCTTCATGTAATATATAAGGGTGAGCAGGAACATGTGGTTTCTGCTGTATTTTTTCTTCTCCGGCGACGGGATCAGGTCATTTTTTGTATAGTTGTTGATCATGGTCTTTGTCAGGAGCTTGTCGTCCTCATAACGCTTCGAGGACTCAAGGTGCCTGTCCATAAAAGTCGTCACCTGATCCATATACAGTTCGATATTCGGCACATCTTCGGTCTTTATGTAGTCCATACCGAGGGCCACCTTAAGTACCTGCTTTGTAAAGCTGTCATTGCTGTTCATAAGCTTCTCCGGTTCCGGTACGCGTGTCAAGGGTCCTGTCGTGACACGTAATACGTTTTCAACATCCGCAAGGCGATATCCAACTCCGCATATCCCCCACGCAATTTCACATTATATAGTTTTTTAAGCCACGTGTCAATCCCGACCGCGTTTGAGTTATCCGGTTTGATTTTTTGTTTTATTTTATTGAACATATGTTTCAGTTATGATAGAATTATCAAAAACGAAAAAACGGAGTTTCTTATGATAGATTATTCAAGACTAAACCCGGAGCAATATAAGGCTGTAATGCACGAGGAAGGTCCTTTGATCATCCTTGCGGGGGCAGGTTCCGGCAAGACCCGCGTCCTTACACACAGGATCGCGCACCTAATCGAAGAATGCGATGTAAACCCCTACAGGATCCTTGCCATCACCTTTACGAACAAGGCTGCGAAAGAAATGCGTGACCGCGTGAACAGGCTTGTGGCAACAGGTGCCGAGGACGTTTTTATAAGCACCTTCCACTCCATGTGCGCCACCTTCCTGCGAAGGGACATAAATGTGCTGGGTTACGAAAAAAGCTTTACGATCTACGATACAGACGACCAGAAGGTCCTTATCCGCGAGATATTAAAGCAGTTCCAGATAGATACAAAGCAGACAAAGGAGCGGGTTTTCATAAACGCTATCTCCTCCGCCAAAAACGAGCTTATCGGGCCCGACAGGTTTGACGAGGATGCCCGCGGCGACTACACTCTCCAAAAGATCGCGAAGGTTTACCATGAATACCAGAAACGCCTTAAAGCCAACAACGCCCTGGATTTCGACGACCTTCTCATGAAAACCGTGGAGATGTTCAACACCGCCCCCGATGTTCTTGAAAAGTACAGAAGGCGCTTTAAGTATATTATGGTTGATGAGTACCAGGACACAAACCACGCCCAGTTTGTGCTGTTAAAGCAGCTGGCGGAGCACCACACGGAAAACGGCGTTGAGCACAACCTCTGTGTCGTTGGTGACGACGACCAGTCCATCTACCGCTTCAGAGGCGCGGACATCCGCAATATCCTGGATTTTGAGAACCAGTACCCCAACACCACTGTCATAAAACTCGAGCAGAACTACCGCTCCACAGGCACCATCCTTGACGTTGCAAACAACGTTATAAGCAACAACTGCATGCGCAAAGAGAAAAGCATGTGGACCGAAAACGAAAAGGGCGACGCCGTGCGCCTTCTCAGGTTTTCTGACGACAGGGACGAGGCAAAGGGCATCATCGGAGACATCCGTAAAAAACACGAAGACGGCGCAAGCCTTTCGGACTTTGCGATCCTCTACCGCACAAACGCCCAGTCGCGACTGCTTGAGGAGCAGCTTGTCTACAACGGTTTCCCGTACAAGCTTGTTGGCGGCGTGAACTTCTACTCCCGTATGGAAGTAAAGGATATCCTAAGCTACTTAAAGACCATCGAAAACGGTCTCGATTCTCTTGCCGTGCGCCGTATCCTGAACGTTCCGAAACGCGGCATAGGCCTTACGACAGCCGACAAAGTCGAGGCCTTCGCCCTTGAAAACCAGATCTCCTTTTTCGATGCCCTCTGCGAGGCCGAAAAGATCCCGGGTATAAATTCCGGCACCGCAAAGCGCATCAATATGTTCACATCCATAATTCAAGCAATCCGGAAGGATGTTGCAGGCGGTATGTCCATAGCGGACCTTATCCGCTTCATCTGCGAAAAGACGGAATATTTCTCATATCTTGACGATTATTCCGATACCGACGACGAGGCCTTTGAAAGGCGCAGCAACATCGAAGAGCTTATAAACAAAGCCGTAACTTTCGAGGAAGAGCTGCGTCTAAGCGGGTCAGAATCCCTGCCCTTAAGCTCTTTCCTTCAGGAAATCTCCCTTGTTGCGGATATCGACGAGATGAACGACGCTGTCCCCGGAGTGACTCTTATGACCCTCCACAGCGCAAAGGGGCTCGAGTTCCCGAACGTCTATATCTGCGGTATGGAGGAGGATGTTTTCCCGGGCCGCACTTACGAAAGCGACGACAACGACGACGAGGAGGAGGAACGCCGCCTCTTCTACGTAGGGATCACACGTGCCATGAAGACACTCACCCTCACCTACGCCAAACAGCGTATGCTGCGGGGCCAGATCACCTTCAGCGATCGTTCCAGGTTCCTGAAAGAGATCCCCACCCGTCTTCTCGAGATGGATTCCAGCACCTCAGGCCACGATTACATCTCAAAGGCCTCCCGCGGAAAACGCCTTGAATTTGAGGATTACGACGATTCTTACGGTGAAAGCTCCTTTAAGAGCCGCCGCCGGAACAGCTACGAGGACAACGACTATTACAGCGCGCCTTCAAGCTTTGACGACTATGAGGCAGTAAGCTCCTTTAGGAAAAAAGCTCCCCAGGCCGCGCCTTCAAAGAGCTTTGGAAGCAAGGATCCCTCCTCTCTTCCCTACGCCTGCGGAGATACTGTCCGCCACCCCAAATTCGGGGACGGAGTTGTTAAGGAAATAGTCGCCGGAGGCAAGGATTTTGAGGTATCCGTGGACTTTCCGGGATACGGGATCAGGAAACTTTTATCCTCTTTCGCTCCGCTAAAAAAAATCTGATTTTTTTATTATTTTTGTGGAAAACACTTGAAAAGAGTGTTATAATAAACTAAACAATAAAGAATTTGTGCAGCGGGTGCTGCTGAAAGGATGTGCCTTATGTTTGAAAAGATCAAAGCGTTTTTTGCAGAAAAGAAGCTCAATAATGCCTTAAGCCAGCTCAAGCTCGCTCAGCTCTTAAAGAAAGAAGAAGAGCCCGTTGTCATCGAAAAGAAGTCAAACCCTCTCGTTATCGTACTTGCAGTACTTGGCGCAGTTGCAGCCGTAGCCGCTATCGCTTATGCTGTTTACTATTTCGTTTGCCCTGAGTACGTTGACGATTTCGACGACCTTGACGATTTCGACGACCTCGAAGACGAAGAAGAATAACGTTTCATTAATAGAAGTATTCCTTTCATGGCAACAAAAAGGGGTGCCTGTGACCAGTACCCCTTTTTGTTGTGTTTGTTTATCTTTCGTCCATATCATCCTGCAGTCTGTTAAGGAACGGCAGGATGTTGTTTTTTAATTCGCCGATGTAGTATCTTTCGTCCAGTTCATCGCGTCTGAAGCTCTTTCTGCCGCCCTCCTGCTGTCTTTTCCAGAAAGTATCAAGCTCGGAAAACCACATATAATAGTATTTATCGATATGTGAGAAGTAGATCACAAGAAAGGCTATCCCCTCCTGCCGCTCAAAATCCCGCATAAACTCCACCTGGTGCTCATGCACGTTTTGCAGGGCAAAAGTGTCGGAAGCGCACTCCTTGGCATCAAAGCAGACAGGCACCCCCTGCACGACGCCTATATAATCCACCGTACTCTTCTTGTCAAAATAGGCAAGCGTGATGTGCCTTGAAGCCTTGTCGATTTCTATGGGAGTGATGGGGGTAGGTATCTTCTGAATTAGTGCAAGCCCCTGCTGTCTTAATTTTTCAATGGTGATATTAATGATATCCTCAAGAACAGAGCCTCTTAAGCCTCTGGAGTTCCAAACAGCCATCTTTTCCTCCTCATAAGTTCTGTCAGTCTTTCTCTGAATGAAGCAGGGATCCTGGCTTAACCTTGCTGTTGCAGGCCCCGGTATCAGAGCTTTATCCCGTTTTCTTTGCAAAAAGCATCAAGCTCCTTTGGAAGGTCAGCAAAAAAGCTCCTTCCCGCAAGCTCCTTTGCAGGACTGTCTGCAGGGAAAACCACCTTATAAGCATGAAGCGCCTGGTGCGACATCCCGTATTTCTTCTTCATTAACAGATTGTAGTCTTTATCGCCGTATTTAGCATCTCCTGCTAAGGGATGTGAAAGAGCGGCCATCTGCGCCCTTATCTGATGACTTTTCCCGGTGATAAGGTGTACTTCAAGCAATGTCCCATCCTTCGTGACCGCAAGGGGCCTGTATTCCGTAATGATCTTTTCCCCTTTGTCGCCAACCTTTACAAGGTTCAAAGCCTCGTTCTTCTCAAGGAAGCTCTCCGCTCTTCCGCCTTTACCTCTCCCTTTATAACGCAAAGGTAAAGCTTAGAGAACGCCCTGTCTTTTAGCATAGAAGCAAGGATCCTCTGCCCGTAAACACTTTTCCCCGCAAGTATAAGCCCCGATGTATTCCTGTCAAGCCTGTTTGAAACAGAAGGCTTAAACCCGGGCTCTTTTTGCTTAATAAACTCGTCCACAAACTCCACAACAGAAACATCATCGGGCTTCGCCTTCTGGGAAAGGAGCCCTGCAGGGTTGTTAAGGATAAGGATATGTTCCCCGTCGTAAACAACGGAAGGCTTAGGATTTTCCAGGTTCCACCTGTGTAGTACAGCATTGCTTTCCTGCTCTTTT
>JAGDCQ010000261.1 GCA_017958465.1 Lachnospiraceae bacterium | reverse complement strand
GCAGTTTTCCGCTGCCGGGTACCTTTCTGTATCTCTGTTCAGTTTTTCCGCCCGCTGCCGGGCAAAGTTTAACGCGTTTCAACCCACTCCCGGGCCTTTATCCTTTTCGTCCTTTTCTTCATCAAAACGTCTCTGTTTAGTATCGTATTCCCGCTTCCAATCATCGAGCCTCTGTTCCCAAACAGTTTTCTCGGGCCAGCCGGTCGTATCAAAAGTCGCTCTTATACACGTAAAGTAATAGTCAAGCTTCTTTATTACGCCTCTTGAACGGTAAAAGTCATAATTGTCGGGCTCGATCACATTTTCAAAGAGCCTTGCCCTGTCTTCGGTAGGGAAAGTCCTTGAATAGCTGTCGACAGAATACATATTTCTGTAGTCGTATCCGCCGCCCCAGAAGGTATAAGTGCCCTTATCATAATAGTTATCATAGGAATAAAGGTAATAATTCTGCACGGGATTCAAAGCAGCAAAGCCTTCTTCATAATCCGATATGACACCGAGCGCTTCCCTGTCCTGGATAAAACGGTCTATCCAGTGGGATATTTCATGATGTATAGTCTTTACGAATTCCGATTTATAAGTTATATCCAGGGCCAGCGACCTTTCATATCCCATATAAGTAGCAAGTCCGATGGCATTCGAGACACCGTCGCCCATGCTTTTGATATCGCCGCAAAGGTAAAACCCAAGAGACTTGATCGTTCCGGAATCTGAAAGCTGCTTAAAAAAGCCGTCGGGATAGATGGAAAGCGCTTCTTTGATATTTGTAAGTCCAAAGTAGATATCTTCCTCATATTCCACAACACTCAGGTTATATCCGAAATCCGATCCTTCGATCTCTTTCCCCATGTAGATGTTGATCCCGTAGGTATCTTCAAGCTCACGGCGCAGCTCCTCGAGACCCGGATGGAAGCTCTGGCGAAGGTTTGTGGTCCTTGCGATGGTGCAGTCGTCATCGCCTATACTATCCTCCATGTAATCCCAGGCATAGATGACACGCGTGCTAAAGCCATAAATGTCAGGAGATCCGCCGGGTATGAACGCAAGGCCCCTCTCCTCGTCTATCGCAAAGATCGCTGAATCATCTTCAAGGCTGTTTATCATCAGGTCAGAGATAAGCTCCCCGGTCTCTATGGAATAGCATCTGTAGATCTTGAGCTTACCCATATTGCTGTTAAAATCGTAGATGGAGTAACCGGTTATCAGGACATTTCTCGTCCAGTCGACTGAAATGATCTCGGTCTCAGAAGCACTTTCAAGGTTGATGGTACAGATATCTTTCCCGTCCTTGTCCCGGACTGTCACACTTGTGGGCGTGCTGTAGCAGGTGCGTACGTACCTGCCGGAATCGGGATCATACATATATCCTAACGTTTCGCTGTTCCCTGTCTTTTTTGTAGTTCCTTTATCTATATCCACGATGACGCCGCTGACGTATCCGCCGTCCACGTGTGTAGAATCAGTAAAAAAAGCTAAGGTATGATAGGACGGACCGCCAAGCCATGTCAGTCCCCAGGCGTAATCCGAAGAACCGTACTCCACGATATCGGCGAGAGGAACAGCATCCTGCTTTTCATAATCGATCTCAATAAGCTGCTGTTTGTCGATGCATAAAAGCCTTGTGGTACCGGGAACCCTGTAAACATTGTAGATCTCGCCCCTGTCCACAAGCTCAAATCTTGCGATCTGGTTTAACGCACCATCAAATATAAAATACTCATATCCGAAGTATGTAGTTATCTCATCCCAAGGGATCTCATGACCGTAGCACACAAAAAACAGCTCGTCATCAATCTGCTCAACCGACATAGTTGCATTTATCTCTGAGAAGGAAACAGAGCCTATCTCCTCGAAGGTCTCCCTGTCATATGCAACAAGGAGATGGAAAAAATCATTCGTCTCATCGGCAGCATAATACACTATCAGGCCGTCATTAAGTACATAGGGCTCGCAGGTCCGGCTGTATATGATCTCTTCATCAGGGCAGACATAAACTCCGTTGATGCCAGAATCCGAGGTGTTTTTCAGAAAATCGCCCTTTGGATCCGGCGTCGGCGTCGGACTTGGCGTAGGCGTAGGACTCGGTGTAGGTGTCGGCGAAGGCAACGGCGTCGGCGAGAGATCAGGAGTGTTTGCCGCACCGGAAGGTGTAGGCGCACCCGTATTCTGTACTCTCGACGGGATCCCGGCGCACGCGGTAAGGACGAACGCAAGGATTATCGCGGTTACTGATAAAAATAACTTTTTCAATATCTTCCTCCCTTATTTCCCCGCTACGTTGATGCTTTCAAAACATATAGCGTAGGGACCCTCGTAGTCCAATTGCTTTTGGGTCTCCTTCGAGATCCTTGCATTTTTCTGAAGTTCGATAAAGTTGCCGTTGATGGAGCCTCCCGTAACGGGCGTAACCTTCTCGCCGTCGAACAGGAACGCAAGCCTTATCTCGCCGCCAAAGCTGCCGTTCATCTCATTAAGCTGGAAGTCCGAGAAATTGACTATGTTGAGGTAAGGTTCCTTTTTCATTTCTTCAATGCTGACTGTGCCGGGCTCTACAGTAAATGCACTGTAGTTGCCGGTTGCCTCAACCCCAAGGTAATGCGCAAAGCGCTTCGGGCCGTGTGTTGCAAGAAGGACACCGTCTTTAAGGAGCTTAAGGTCCTTCATCCTTATACCCTCAGAGCTGAAAGGTTCGAGGGCCTTAAGTGACATATTGAACTTGTCGCCCGTAACATCGCTGCCCTGCACTGCGTCTCCTACCTTAAACTTCGAGTATTTGGCGTAAATAAAGGCATCCGAAGAAAGGGCCTCGTAGAAGCCAAAGATATCCTTCACGTACCTTCCGGAGATCATAACCCTGTACTTGCCGGCTTTAGGCGCTTCTGTGGCCTTTGCCCTTGCAAGCGTTGTCTCGAGAGTCTCGGCTACCAGCTTCTTTAAGGATTCCGTGTCGAGACCGTCGTAAGCAAAATCCATATAGGTCTCTACATCCTGGGGCTCCTTGCACTGGGCCACAAACTCACCGCTTATCCTGAAGGAATTGTAGGTGACATCTGTCCCGTTGGACATGATGATATTGGTCCTTTTCTTTGTCGCAAAAACCTCTGCAGAATTCACAAATGCGCTCTCTCCCGTATCCGCAGAAAACAGCGCCTTCGACATTGTCATAAGGCCTTCTTCTATATCAGGCAGGTTCTTGAGCACGGAGCCCTTCTCTGCCTTTCCAAGATCGTATGTGGGGTTTGCAACAAAGCCTGCAGCGTACTTTGCGTCCCTGAGCTTCTTAACAAGCTCTTCTTTATCTATTCCCGGGAAGACGAAAATGTCGGCAAAGCCCTTCATCTCTCCCTTTTCGTTTGAGAAGTTTGAAAACACCGTAATGGCGATCCTTCTGTTCTCTTTCCTGCGCTTAAGGTCCAGCCTCTTCTTTACAAAGAACGCTTCGGCGCTCTCGGTAAAGGTGTC
>JAGDCQ010000260.1 GCA_017958465.1 Lachnospiraceae bacterium | reverse complement strand
GAGCCCCAGTGGGAGTGGAAGAACGGCCAGGAAGGCTGCCACTTCACAGCGGACGAGGTTGTAGGTGTCCTGAAGGCCTTTGTGGAAGAGCTTAAGGCCAGGGGACTTGAGGACAAGGTGGAGATCACGACACCGGAAGGCGGCGAGTGGAAGGGTTCCACACGTACCTATGTCAACGCTATCCTTTCGGACGACGTTCTTGGCTCGTATTTCAAGAAGATGGACGTGCACTCCTACTGGTCGAGCAAGGGCGATAAGATTGCCTTCAAGGAGTGGATAGATAAGAAGTTCCCGGGCACCGGGCTTGTAATGAGCGAGTGGTGCGAGATGGTGAACGGCAAGGACTGGACCATGGATTCCGCTTTTAATATGGCGGATGTTATCTGGGAGGATATGACCGTGCTCGATGTTTCCTCCTGGCAGTACTGGGTCGGCGTTGCGGACGGCGACTACAGGGACGGTCTTATCTATGTAAACAAGGATGCCAAGGCTGCGCGCCCCAACAGGCGTCTCTGGGAGTTTGGCAACTATGCGCGCTATATCCGTCCCGGCTTTACCAGGATCGATTATACCACCGACGATAAGAACATCGACGGTATGCGCCCTGTTGTTTTCACCGGTATCGATGACGGCGACGGCAAGGAAAAGTGCGTGATGGTGTTCATCAACCGCGGCGACGCGAAAACCATTTCCCTTGCAGGTGTTGAGGGCTACAGCACTTATGAGATCCACACAACCGCCGAAGAGCTTGACCTTGAGCTTACAGCCTCCGGAAACGTCGAGAAGACCACAGAATATGTGATCGGCGAGAAATCGGTTGTAACAGTTGTGCTTTCAAAATAAGACATTTCTTTTTCATCATAGTTGATTCTCTTAAGAAAGTCCCCCGCCTTGGACAGACGGGGGGCTTTTGCGTTAGTACCCGGTTTTGCACGTATCTTTTGGTTGACATATGTCCTGCAGTTCGTCGAGGTAATGTATTGTGGTATCAGGATCTTTGCATGCTTCAAAAACCTCATACCAGACACGGTCAAGATCACGGATGGCGTCCGTAGAATAGGAGAGTTTGTATTTCATGAAATATTACATGTGTTGTAATAATACCGCAATCGTGCTAAAATACTATAAATCCTGTCTTTAAAGGGGAAAAAGATGTCTGATGATAAGATAATAAAAATATGCGATAAACCCGGTAATACACTGCTTGGCATGAACGGCGGATGTCCGGAGAGCCCGGACGGCAAGAAGCTTGTTTATGCCTACAAGGCGGATCTTTCGGCGCCGGAAACGAGCATCATGGTCTGCAACAGGGACCTTACGGACCACAGAGAGGTCTTTAAGGTGAACTGCGGGAACCACAACGGGCCTTCTGCGTCCTTTATAGATAACAGCCTTATCGTGTTCAGGGGCAGTGAAGGGGGCCACCCTGTTTTTCGCGTCCTTGATACGGATACCGGCGAGGTGAAGTACCGGATAGTTGCAAAAGAGAACCATTGCGCCGTGAATGGGAAATATCCGTTTACGGTCTTGGCTGACATGGTGGGGTTAAACCCCGACTATCCCGAGATAGACAGGCCGGGTATCTATATCCTTGATGTTTTTAAGGGCACTATCCGATGCATAATTGAAGCCGCGGAGATTGAAAAGCTTGTTACCGACGCTGGATTTACGGCCAATGAACATACTGCTTCTGTAAGCCACGTACAGCTTAACCCGTCGGCAACTTCGCTCATGATGCGGATAAGCGTTCCGGAATGCCCTGTGTTTGGCGCGCTTGGGTGTGTGGATCTTGATACGGGGAAAACCCACCTGATCCCCGACAAGCCCGTGCACCAGCTGTGGTTCGATGATGATACATACATGGCTACAAAGCAGTTTTGCAGCTACGTTGACGGCAATAAACACATTGAGATGGAGACAAGCTATCTTGCGCGTTTTACAAAGGACGGAGAGGAGCTTGAGGTGCTTGGCGGGATAGCCAATCACATGGACGGAAGCCCGGACCGCTCCTTGTTTGTTGGGGACCGCTGCTATCCCGGTTTTTCGACGGATGTTTATCTCTACAGGCGGGGCAGCAAAAAGCCTGTGGCGACTTTTAAGATGCCAATGAACGAGGATACCGTCTGGAAGAAGAAGGTTCACGCAAACCCTTCGTTTTCACGGGACGGAAGGCGCGTGTATTTTAACAGGATAAGGGAAGATGGCGGATGTGATGCAGTTTTTGCCGACATCGAAAAGTATACCCGCAGGAAGGCCGGCCTTGGAATGGAGGGCGGCGCCATGCGCGGGCTTTTCACCTGCGGCGTGATCGATGTCCTTCTTGAAAACGGTATCGATTTTGACAGCGTTGTGGGGGTTTCCGCAGGGGCAACCTTCGGCCTGAATTACGTTTCAAAGCAGCCCGGCAGGGCCCTGCGCTATAACAAGGAGTATTGTGCCGATAAGCGCTATGCCAGCCTTAAGTCGCTCCTTACAACAGGCGATATCTACAACGTGAAATTCTGCTATGATACGCTGCCTTTCGAGCTCGATAAATGGGATGCGAAGGCCTTCTACGACAATCCTGCGGACTTTTTCTGCGTTGTTACAGATGTTAATACAGGTAAGCCTGTTTACCACAAGTGCTGCAACCGTGACTATACTCCAAAGGGACAGGATATCCGCTGGGTAAGGGCTTCGGCCTCAATGCCGCTGGTATCGCGGCCTGTGGGGATAAAGGGCGGCCTTTACCTGGACGGCGGCATGTCCGACTCTATCCCTCTGAAGTTCATGGAGGGACAGGACTGTGACAAGATCCTTGTTGTCGAGACCCGTCCCGCCGATTACAGAAAAGAGCCTGCAAAGAAAATGCCCATCATCCGGTATCTTCTTTCGAAATACCCCAAAATGGTGGAGGCCCTTAAAAACCGCCACATCATGTACAATGAGCAAAAAGAGTATGTTGCCGCGCGTGAGAAGGAGGGAAAGATATTTGTCATCCGCCCGGAGGAACCCTTAAATATAGGCGCTACCGAAAAGGATCCAAAGGAACTTCAAAGGGTTTATGACCTTGGCAGGAAAGCCGCGCTTGAAAGCCTTGATGCCCTGAAATCCTATCTTGAGGACATGAAGCAATAAAAACAACCTAAAAACAAAAATGCTTCAAAAAACTATTGCTATTATAATTTCACTATGTTATAATGAACTTCGCGTTTCAGGAGGATTTGAAAAATGGCAGTATTAAAGACAATTTTAACCGTGCTTTATGTATTAGTATGTCTGGCACTTATCGTAGTTGTTGTTATGCAGGAGAGCAAGGCTGAGGGCCTTTCCGGAGCACTTACCGGCGGCAATTCACAGTCTTACTGGGGAAAGAACAAGGGCCGTTCCGCAGAGGGACTGCTTGTAAAGCTTACGATCCTTTTCGGTGCGTTATTTATCGTACTTTCGATCGTTCTCCAGCTTAGATTCTGGCCTTGATCACAACGACTCTTGCAGCTCTGTCGGACGGCAGGGCTGTTTTTTTAACTAAAAAGGGGTTCTTATGGCTTTTGAAAACAGAAAAGAAATGATAAAAGCTTTCCTTGAAAGCGCCGATTATACTCCGATGAAGGCAAAAGAGATGGCGGGGCTCCTTGGCGTGCCCAAAAATGAGCGAGAGGAGTTCCAGGCGATCCTGAACGACCTTGCGGCAGAAGGCGGGATCCGTGTGGACGGCGCAGGGCGGTATATCCCCGAGGGCGCAAACATCCGTCAGGGTACCTTTCAGGGAACATTAAAAGGCTTTGGGTTTGTACTTGTGACGGGAGAGCCGGATGTGTTTATTTCCGGCACAAATACTGCCGGCGCAAGGGACAAGGATACAGTGGAGATCCAGCTGATCTCAGAAGCGGACCCCGGAAAAGGCAAGCGCCGTGAAGGAAAGGTTGTAAAGATCCTTCAAAGGGGCGCGGATACCATCGTCGGCGTTTTCGTGTCAAAAGGAGACGGCTCCGGCTATATCGAGCCTGACAACAGGAAGTTCGGAAGCACGGTGATCATCCCGAAGACCCGTACTAAAGGTGCGGTCACAGGGCATAAGGTGGTTGCAAAGATCACGGATTTCGGCGACGGGATCGACAATGCCAAGGGCATTGTAACGGAGATACTTGGCCATGTGGACGATCCGGGCGTTGATATCATGTCTGTCATCCGCGGAAACGGGATCCCGGTGGAGTTTCCGGAGCCCGTTAAAAAGCAGGTTGAGGGCATAGAAGCCGAGATCGCGCCGGAGGACCTTACAGGCAGGGACGACTACAGAAACCTTCTCACCGTCACCATTGACGGTGAGGATGCTAAGGACCTTGATGATGCGGTGACCATCGAAAGGATAGATAACGGCTTCAGGCTCGGCGTTCACATCGCAGACGTTTCGCATTACGTCCGGGAGGGCTCGCCCCTCGACAAAGAGGCGCTTAACCGCGGTACCAGCGTTTATCTGATCGACCGTGTCATACCTATGCTGCCCCACGAGCTGTCAAACGGCATCTGTTCGCTGAACGCGGGCAAAGACAGGCTTACTCTGTCCTGTGTGATGGATATAGACAATTCCGGGAGCGTTGTGGCGCATAAAATCTCGGAGAGCGTGATAAACGTCGACAGGCGCATGAGCTATACAAAGGTTTTCGAGATCCTTGAG
>JAGDCQ010000259.1 GCA_017958465.1 Lachnospiraceae bacterium | reverse complement strand
TTTGTTCGGGTGTGAGGCGGCAGCCGAGCTCCGCCATTGCGCCCGCGTTCATCTTCTGGAGAAGCGGGAGCAGCCACATGCCTTCATCCGCGCTGGCGCTTACGGTAAGGGTAAGGGCCGCTGCGAGGGAAAGAAGGACTTTCTTCATGTTGGTTTTCATATGTTGTCGAATAGTGTTGGTTCCAATTCCTTTGGGTGGAAGCTCCTGCGGTGATACGGAGTGTATCCGTATTCGCGTATGGCTTCGATGTGTTCCTTGGTGGGATAGCCCATATTCCGGTCCCATCCATACTGAGGGTACTCCAGGGCTATCTTCCGCATATATTCGTCGCGCCAGGTCTTGGCGAGCACCGACGCCGCGGCTATGCTGGCATAGGTGGCGTCGCCGTGCACTACAGTGACGTGCGCGTACCCGTCCATGGGACGGAAACGGTTTCCGTCTATGAGCAGGATGTCGGGTTTGACCTTGAGCCGCAGGACGGCCCGCTGCATGCCCGTGATGGATGCGTTGAGGATGTTGATCCTGTCGATCTCTTCCGGATATACGGCTTCCACCGCCCAGGCGACGGCCTCGCTCTCGATGATGGGGCGCAGGGTGTCACGCGCCTTTTCGGTCATCCTCTTGGAGTCGTTCAGCAGGGGATGGGAGAAGGTGTCGGGAAGGATTACGGCTGCCGCGAACACAGGACCGGCGAGCGGCCCTCTGCCCGCTTCGTCGCATCCTGCCTCCACGAGGGCTCCGAAACTGTTTCCTTTGAGATGAACGGTAGGCGGCATGTCTGAAGCGTTAACGCATCGTCATGCCACAAATTTAATCATTTTTATTGTCTTCCAACCGTTTTTCGAGCAATGCGGTCATGGACCTGAGAGTACGGATGTTGTCGTCCTTTTCCTTGATGAGATCCTTGAGCAGGGAATTCTCGTACCTGAGTCGTTCGAGACGGCCTTCGTACTCGTCCGTAAGGTCTTTGATCTTGTTGTTGAACTGTTCGCGGGCATCTTTGAGGCGGCCGACGTTCCTGTCGGTGGGGGAGTAGCCGAGGACGACTTCCTCCGGTGCGATTCCGGCCCAGCCGGCTACCTTGAAGACAGTATCGCTGATGAGTTTCGTCCCTCCCTTTTCAATGTTCCGGTAGGTGTTTCTGGCTATGCCGAGTACGTCAGCCATCTCCCCTTGTGACAGATTGTGTTCCAGGCGAATTTTAAGCAGGTTTTGCTTTACAGAGTCGTTATCCATTGGTTATCGTATAAAAACCAAGGCAAATATACCCGACAAAAGGTTCTTCCGGTGACACGTTTTTATGTGCAAAGACAAATGTTTCTTGTCAAAGGTTTATAAAAGGCCCGATTTTGTTAAAAAAAGATGATTTTCTTCGATGTACCCCCTTGTATCCCACCTTTCGCATATTGAAAATGAAGGAAAATGTTTGCAGTATTGCAGTGCAAAATGACACGGATATGAGAACAATCGAAGAGAATTACCGGCTGCTCGAGCAGCTCGTCGACGAAGAAAACATTTTTCTTGATCCTGCGTTTTCCTTCGGGAGGGTGTGCCGCCTGCTCGGGGCGGTACGCGAAGAGATGGACGCCAAGCTCAAGGCCGAGGTCGGCCTTGCGGGTGAAGAGCTTTTCTCCGCTTTGCGTGCGGGTTTTCCAGAGCATCTGGAGAGGAAATATGGTCTAAGATGCTTTTTTCAAGAGCTTTGAATCTTTTTTGTTTGTTATGCCTTTTAAATTGATTATCTTTGCGGACTGCGCCGATAATCCGCACATTACGAAGATATAACAACATAATAACAGAAAAATGAAAGAGTATTCCACCAAAGACATCCGCAACGTCGTCCTTCTCGGCTCCACCAAGTCCGGAAAGACTTCCCTGTCCGAGGCCATCCTTTTCGAAGGCAAGGTCATC
>JAGDCQ010000258.1 GCA_017958465.1 Lachnospiraceae bacterium | reverse complement strand
TTTCTTCGTTGGTCTTGACGTTTGTAACGACTACTCTTTCAACGTGACCGTCGCCCTGTATCTCTTTTACGGTGCTGTCATAGACAAACTCGACATTGGGCATTGCTTTGAGCGCTGTGACAAGTGTCTTTGCCGCACGGAATTCCTGCCTGCGGTGGATCACATAAACCTTTGCGCAAAGCCTTGCAAGGAACAGAGCATCGCCGATGGCAACGTCTCCTCCGCCTACCACTGCGACTGTCTTTTTACGGAAAAACGCGCCGTCGCAGGTCGCGCAGTAGGATACGCCGGAGCCTGTGAGCTCGGCTTCTCCGGGAACATTGAGGTTCCTGTGTTTTGCGCCGCCGGCTATGATGGCGGTCTTTGCTTCAAGGATCGTGCCGTCCCTTAAATAAGCTTTTACATGGTCTGTGGTCTCTATCTTTTCCACTTCACCCATGGTGAAGGTTGCGCCGAGTGCCTCGGCATGTTCTCTGAATTTGTCCGCAAGTTCAAAGCCTCCGGTGTGCGGTAATCCGGGGTAATTGTCTATCTCATTGGTTATGATGATCTGACCGCCCTGAACTGCTTCTTTTTCAACTATCTGCAGGTCGAGCTCGGCACGTTTGCCGTAAATGGCAGCGGCGAGTCCTGCAGGCCCTGCGCCTATGATGATTAGATCGAGCATTGATACCTCCTGTAAGTGCGGCGTTGGCCGGTGCTTGCCGGATCATTGCGGCAAGAGTTTAAGGGTTTCATATACGAACATGAACAGCACACCGACTGCAATGGCTATCATCAGCGGTGTAGTCATGACACGTACCGAAGGATCTCCGAGCTGGTTTTCGTCGAGCCCCTTTTCTTTTTCATAAGGGCTCTTTTGCTCTGCTTCCACAACAACTTCGTCAGCTCCGAGGTAGAGGACGCTGAAACGGTTCCAGGTGCCGGAACGCTTGGAAATGACTCTGAGGAGCAGGAATGCAAGTGTGGAAAAGACCACTGCGGAGGGAAGGTAAGTAAGTACCACGGTGCCGAGTGAAAGGTGTGTCCCGGCACTGTTTGCAAAGATCATCTGCATCCACTCGTCCGATGACATAGACAGGTCTCCGACATATTGCTCTATCTGGCCGGCTACGCTGTCCATTCCCTGCTCCGAATACAAGGTGTGCATGGCTTTCAGAAAATCGTAAAGCTTCGGGAAGAGATAGATCATCGCCGTCGATATCGCGTTCGTCGCGAAATGTATTATCATGGTCGACAGTATGGAATCGGTCGCCTCAATGATCAGCGCAAATATGATACCCATCACGAAAGCGTAGCAAAACTGATTGAGGTTCCCGTGCATCAGACCGAACAGTAAAGCGGAGAGAAGCACTGCTTTCCATGGGTGAGCGGCCTTGTAGGTGTTGTAGAGCACGCCTCTGTAAACGCTCTCCTCAAATATCGCGGGGAGCAGCGCTATCAGAAGAAAGCCTCCCCACCACGGTATCTCTTTGGATACATCGTATATCGTGGATGAAATTGCATTGGTCGTAAATATCAGTGATAAGGCGTTTATGAAGGTGAGGAGCGGCTGCACCAGGAATCCCAGGAGGATCGTAAGCAGCACGTTTGATACTTTCATCTTTTTAAGCCTTACGGTCTTCGGATAGTTCATGCCGCAGGCCGCCATCAGCACGATGAAGGGGAGCGCTATAAGAAGCTGTGAGACCAGGATATTTGCCACATAGTTCTCGTAAAGAAAGCTGAGCGGCAAAAACGGCGCAGCGGAAGATATCACGATCGTTATAAGGAACGCGATGTTTACGAGATTTATCTTTTTCTGAGGCGTGATGTTCAA
>JAGDCQ010000257.1 GCA_017958465.1 Lachnospiraceae bacterium | reverse complement strand
GTATTCTTCCTTCCCACAACGGACAAGAAGGGGCAGGCATATGTCGGGGACCCCATGCCTTACTACGAGGATGGGAAGTACTACATCTATTACCTGAAGGACGAAGGAGATTCCTTCAACCACTCTGTTTATCTTGCGGTAACAGAGGATTTCACCACGTATACCGAGTATCCGGACCCCGTGCTCGAATCGGACAGGGAAGGCGGACAGGATGCCTGGATAGGCACCGGCTCCGTTATAAAGGTGAACGGGGAATACCTGTTCTTTTACACGGGCCACGCGGCTTCCGACCATTTTGAATACAAAGAGATGATAATGCTTGCAAAGGGGACAACGCCTTACAAGTTTGAAAAGGTTGCGGACTACCGTATAACGCCCCCGGCGTCGCTTGGACAGAAACGTGATTTCAGGGATCCAGAGGCGCAATACGACGAAGCAACAGGTAAGATAACACTTACAGTAACTGCCGCAGAGGGCGGAGTTGCACGGATACTCAAGTTTACCTGCAATGCGGACGGCTCCGACCCAAAATATGACGGGATCATCTTTTCGGATCCCATAAAGTCCTTCTGGAACCTTGAATGCAGCGACACCTTTAAGATCGGGGAAAAGTATTACCTTACTTACTCCGGACAGGATGATACGCTGTGGTACGCTGTGTCTGATGCTCCTTACGGGCCCTACAGCGACGCTAAGAGGCTTGACGGAAAGCTGTTTTACGCAGCAAAGCATGTTAAGGGGCCCGCAGGTGACTTTATTGTAGGGTGGGCAAGAAGGAGCGGTTCTCCTTCCTCCACACAGGACGTTGCCGCGTGGGCCGGCAACCTTGCGGTGCAGAAGTTTGTGCAAAAGGAAGACGGAAGCCTTTACCTTGCGCCTGTGGATGCTGTAACGGAAAAGCTTACAAATGAGCGCAGGTTACTCTTTGGGGAAAAGGAACTGAAGATAGAGGCGGGATCTGCGTTTTCCTACACAGAGGCTTTTACGGCCTACGAAAGCTTTATGATCAAGGGGCGCTTTACCTTTACAGGCAGCGGGGACTTTGGCCTTGCCTTTGATTATAACGGCACAAAGAACAAATATAAGCTTATAGATATCTGCCCTTCGGAAAACAAGATAAAGCTCATGTTTAACGAAGGTATGACTTTGATAACGGAGACAGGGGCTAAGCTCACACCGGGCGAGGCTTATGAATTCACATATATCCAGGAAGGGTCCGTGGGGATCTTTTATCTTTCCGACAAGGCTGCTCTGACGGTAAGGCTTTACGGAGTGAGCGGCAAGAGCATAAGGCTTTATGCTACAAACAACAGCGTTGTTTTCAGCGATCTGCACGAATATACAAAGGAATCCGGCAACTAACGGACGAAACTAAAAGGTACACAGGATACGGTTATGACAGAATACAGTCTTGAAAGAGCAAGAAAATATGAAGCAGAGATGGAAAAGCAGATCCCTGTCGGTGACAGGCCGGCTTTCCATTTCACTCCGAGAGTCGGGTGGACAAACGACCCCAACGGTTTTTCGTACTATGACGGGAAGTACCATCTTTTTTATCAATACAACCCCTATGATGTGGTGTGGAACTCCATGCACTGGGGGCATGCTGTGAGCAGCGACCTGTTAAAGTGGGAATACCTGCCGGCAGCCCTCGCACCGGACAAGGATTACGATTCCTTTGGCGTGTTCTCCGGGAGCGCAGCTGCCCTTCCCACAGGAGAGCAGCTCCTTATGTACACGGGAGTCCGGAAAGACGCTAAAGGACAGGAATTACAGGTGCAGTGTGTTGCAAAGGGAGACGGAAAAGACTACGAAAAGTTTGAAAAGAACCCCGTGATAGACAGCAGCGTCCTGCCTGAAGGTTTTGACGCAGCGAACTTCAGGGATCCGAAGATCTGGCCGACCAGGGAAGGTTTTCGCTGCATTGCGGCCGCAAAGGACAAGGATGGCCTTGGAGCCCTTCTTCTCTTTGAGAGTAAAGACGGGTTTGAATGGACATACAAAGGGATCTTGGACAGAAACGACGGGACTTTTGGCCGTATGTGGGAGTGCCCGGACTTCTTTTGCCTCGACGGGAAGGCTGTAGTGATGGTAAGCCCTCAGGATATGCAGCCTAAGGACCTTGAGTTTCCTAACGGTAACGGAACCCTTGTAAGGATAGGGTCCTTTAGTGAAGAAACCTGCCGTTTCACACCGGAGAACTGCAGCGCAGTGGACTACGGTATCGATTTTTATGCTCCTCAGACGCTCCTTGCGCCCGATGGAAGGCGGATAATGATCGCCTGGATGCAGAACTGGGATACGTGCAACAGCATGGGCTATGGGCCTCACAAGTGGTTTGGACAGATGTGTCTCCCAAGAGAGCTTGAGATCCGCGGGGGAAGGCTGATCCAAAGGCCTGTAAGGGAGTTTGATGCCCTCAGAAAAGAAAAGGTCGAATACAAAAACGTTGCTTTAGAGGGAAAGACCGGTGAAAACGGCGTGATCACGGGCGCAAAGGCTCTTGAAGGAGTTTCCGGAAGGTGCCTTGACCTTGAGCTT
>JAGDCQ010000256.1 GCA_017958465.1 Lachnospiraceae bacterium | reverse complement strand
TGTGGCGCATTACACAGACCTTGAAAAGCTTGATGGTCTGCGCCTCAACGCCCTTAGACCCGTCGATGACCATGACTGCTGAGTCCGCTGCCATAAGGGTACGGTAGGTATCCTCCGAGAAGTCCTGGTGCCCCGGCGTATCGAGGATGTTAACGCAATAACCGTCGTATTCGAACTGCATTACGGAGGACGTAACGGAGATACCTCTCTCCTTCTCGATCTCCATCCAGTCGGAAACAGCATGTCTTGCGGTTTTCTTGGCCTTTACGGAGCCTGCGAGGTTGATCGCTCCGCCGTACAAAAGCAGTTTTTCTGTAAGTGTGGTCTTGCCGGCATCCGGGTGCGAGATTATCGCAAACGTGCGGCGTCTTGAGATTTCTTTTGAATAATTACCCATTGCAAAAACTTTCTATTTTCCTGTTGTTATGTTGATGGTGGTCAGCAGCCTGTCTATGTAAAGATTCCCGGTCTTCCCCACGTTCAGGTCCGTTATGACGCAGGAGTTGAACTCCGCGAAGGTCCCGTCATCAAGCTCGGTGTTCGTGGTATTGTGGAGCACATAAGGCTCCCCGTCATACTCTCCGAGCAGCACCATGATGTGCCCCTGCATATAGAGGAGCGTACCGGCAGGCTGTCCAAGAATATACGCCCTTTTTTCTGCCGCGTCAAGCTTAGAAATATCTTTTTTTGCGGCGGAGATATTGCGCTGGGAACCTGAGTTCCTGGGCAATATAAAGCCAAAGCACTTATAGATGGATTTTACCGTTGAGGAGCAGTCCATCCCAAGCTCATCCTCATCGCCCCAGGAATAAGGCATCCCAAGGAGCGTTGTTGCAAGCTTTACAACGTTTCGTGTGGTAAAGGGAAGGAGCTTCGCGATCTTTTCGGAACGAACGATGTATTTGATGAAATCCGCGTTCCCGTCGCTGTTTCTTGTGGGGATGATCACGTTGTCACTGTCATCCTCGCAGAGGAAATAGGTCCCAAGACGGATGTAGAGCGTTCTCGCGGGCCGAACCGAGGAATAGAGCTTTGAAGGCTCAAAAGTGTACTCCCCGCTTTCCATCGCGCAGCGCACCTTGCCATTGTAGAACGCGTTGCAGACCTCGTCAAACTGCTCCCTTGAGCAGAGGCCCACAGACGTTTTCAAGATCCATCCGAAGCAGTCCGTAGCACGCACAAAGTACCATTCGCCGTCCTTCGACTCATGAAGCACGATGAGGGGCTCGCCTATGTTTTCGCCCGATTCCTGCAGATAGTCGTACTTCCCGTCCTCGTTGGTAACGCGGGACCTCGAGGGCAGCATCTTTATGGACGCGTTCTCTGTCACCACCGCATATCTCTGGTTGAGTGTTTTGAGCGCGTCAAGGTTCCTGTTCCCCGTTACCAGGTTTTTATCGGCGTTGGTAACCTTTCGCCCGTCTATATATTCCCGGTTGTTCGGGAAGGAGTATTCTTTTATCAGGCCCGCCACCTGGGTTGCCTTGTAGGGCTTTACGGTGGAGAGGTTCAAAAGGCGCAGGGACGTCATGGAGGCGTTGTCCTTGTTGCGCTGGCGGATCTGGCTGTAGGTCAGGATCACATCGTCGCTTGTCCTGTTCTCGACCCACCACTCCGGGATCAGATAATCCGGGATGGGCGTCGGCGTGGGTGTGGGGCTCGGGCTCGGAGTCCCGGTTGCCGTCGGTGTCGCAGGCGGATCGGTGGGGCCTGTAGCCGCAGACGGAGAAGGAGCCCCTGCCGTCGGCGAAAGCACTACCGGACGTTCCTCACAGGAGCACAAAAAGAAAACCGCAAACAGTAATAAAACCGGTAAAAATCTGTAATTCATCACAATCCTCCGTTACCTGCCTATAATAACACGAAAAGACCCTTTTGCGAAAGGGTCTTTTGAACAAATTTTTAACTATTTTTTCAGGGGTTCGGAGTTCCGAGGCCAATCTTGTCGTGAACGGCAACAGCTGCACGCTCCACGTCTGCCTGGTCGATGATGACTGTGATGCGGATCTCGGAAGTGGAGATCATCTTGATGTTGATGTTTGCATCATACATAGCTTCAAACATCTTTGCGGCAACACCGGGGTTGGAGATCATGCCGGCGCCTACCACCGAGATCTTTGCGATGTCGCGGTCGACGTCTATCTTGTCGCAGATGAGCGAAGTCTCTCTGTGGGACTCAAGCACTGCAAGCGCCTCATCAAGGTTGTCCTTTGCAACGGTGAAGGAGATATCCTTTGTGCCGTCACGTCCGATGGACTGAAGGATAACGTCCACGTTGATATTGTGGTGCGCAAGGTGGTTAAACAGTTTGAAAGCAACACCCGGCTGGTCCTGAAGACCGATGACCGCAATACGCGCTGCGTCTTTATCTATAGCTACTCCGCTTACAAGCATTCTTTCCATTTTTGCATTCTCCTTTACTATCGTTCCCTCGTTTTCGTTAAGACTGGAACGGACAACAAGCTGTACACCGTATTTTTTAGCCATTTCGACGGATCTGTTATGCAGGACTCCCGCACCGAGCGATGCAAGGTCCAGCATCTCGTCGTAAGTGATCTCGTCTAGTTTTCTTGCATTTTTAACTATTCTCGGATCCGCTGTGAACACGCCGTCCACGTCGGTATAGATCTCGCAGGCGTCCGCATGGAGCGCTGCCGCAAGTGCAACGGCTGTTGTATCGGAGCCGCCTCTTCCGAGGGTGGTGAAGTCGTTTTCGGCGTCCACACCCTGGAACCCAGTTACGATAACTACTTTCCTGTTTTCAAGCTCGTTCTTGATACGCTCGGCGTCGATGTTTTTCAGCCTTGCGTTGCCGTATGCGCTGGTGGTGTGCATAGCAACCTGGAACGCGTTGAGGGAGATGGCCGGCACGCCGAGAGAATCCAGGGCCATAGCCATAAGCGAAACGGAGATCTGCTCTCCCGTTACCATGAGCATGTCAAGCTCTCTCTTTGCAGGCTTGGGGTTAATCTCTTTAGCCATCTCGATGAGCTCGTCGGTGGACTTTCCCATTGCGGAAAGCACAACGATAACATCATTCCCCTTTTTGTATTCGGCTACGATTCGACGCGCAACATTGAAAATGCGGTCTTTGTTTGCTACGGATGTTCCGCCGAATTTTTTGACGATCAACATAAATTTTTCCTCTCTGTATCTGGTTTAAGCCGTTTCCGGCATAAATTCTTACCTGACATCTGCCCTTATGCAGGAGATAACGTGCATCCCTTGCGCTCTTTCGGCAAATTCCTTTTCTGTCATAGGGGAGGTGATGATTGCGAACTCGTCGTCGTGATCATCAAGAAGGGCCGTCTTCAGGATCTCAAAGCGATCCCACGCAAGCTTTCTCTCCTCCTTGGGGAACCTTACGAAGAAGTTGTTCACAAGGCCTTCATTTGAAGCAAGCTCCAGCTTCTTTGTGCTCCATATCTGCATGATATTGACGCCCTTATGCTTTGTGGCGTCCACAACATCCGACACTACAGCGCTGGCTGTGGGAAGCTTCCCTGCGCCGCTGCCGTAGAACATAACATCGCCGAGAACGTTTCCGTGGACGAGGATCGCGTTATAAACGCCGTTTACAGTGTAAAGCGGGTTGTTGACACCGATCATCTTCGGGGCAACAAGGGCGTAAATGCTGTCCCCCACCTTTCTGCTGGATGCAAAAAGCTTTATAGACATTTCAAATTTCTTTGCGTAGGCGATATCCGCGGCTGTGATCTTTGTGATGCCCTCCGTCTGGATATCCTCGTAAGAAACGTGCTTTCCGTATGCAAGGGAAGTAAGGATCGCGATCTTCCTGCAGGCGTCAAAACCTTCAACGTCCGCCTGGGGATTGCGCTCCGCATATCCGAGGCTCTGGGCCTCCTTGAGCGCCGTCTCGAAATCGCACCCGTCGTCCCTCATCTTTGTAAGGATGAAGTTTGTGGTGCCGTTAAGGATACCTGTTACTTCCTCGATCTCGTCTGCTGTGATGCTCTGGTTGAGCGGCCTGATGATGGGGATGCCGCCGCCCACGCTCGCTTCGAACAGGAAGTTGATCTTGCCCTGCTTTGCGATCTCGAGAAGCTCTGCGCCGTGCTTTGCAACAAGCTCCTTATTTGATGTGCAGACGCTCTTGCCCGCCAGCAGCGCACGCTTAACAAAGGTGTAGGCAGGCTCCACGCCTCCCATTACCTCTACAACAACGCCAACCTCGGGATCGTTCACGATAACCTCGTAATCGTGCACCAGTACCTTTTCCACGGGATCCCCCGGGAAGTCCCTGAGGTCAAGGACGTATTTTACCTCTATTTCCTGGCCCGCGCGCTTTGCGATGCTGTCTCCGTTTCTGCGGATGACCTCAACAACGCCCGATCCGACTGTTCCATATCCGAGTACCGCTATCTTCATCTTGTCATTCCTTTCCTGGGATCCGTCCCTCTTCTCATTCTCTGCCGAGGATCTTTATGTAATGCACTCCCTCGGTCTTTTGCATGGCGTCTATCATTTCCGAAATATCCCCGCTCTGCGGCTGAAGCTCGATGCCGAGAGTTATGGAGGCGATCCCGCCGATGGGGATCGTCTGGTGGATAGTAAGGATGTTTGCATGTGAAAGAGCCACCTTAGCAAGGACTTTCGTAAGAAGGCCCGGTGTGTCGTCCACCTGGAGCATGAGATTAATGGTCTTTCCTCTCATTGTCTCATGAAAAGGAAGAACATCATCTTTATACTTATAAAAAGAGCTGCGGCTGATCCCGACGATATCCACCGCTTCCTGAATGGTCATACACCTTTCGGAATCCAGCAGACGCCTTGCTTCGACTACTTTCTGCAAGACCTCGGGCAGCGCACGCTCACTGACAAGATAAAATTTGTTCTCTTTCATCCCGCGCTCCTTTTGTCTTTCCTGTACGCACAACTGTATTTCTGACAAGTATATTAACACGGGATTTTTGTTTTTGCAAGCATTAAATATTTGTTTTTCAGAAAAAACTACGGGGCACCCTGCCCCGTAGCTGTTTTCATATAAAGATCAGGCGTAAAACCCGGTCCGGATTACTTTCCAAGCTGTCTTAAAAGCTCTTTTACCGCCGTCTGAAGCTGGTTGTCCTTGTCCTTCGGGATCTCGGAAAGCTTCTGCAGCTCTTCATCAAGCTCCACTTCGATATCCGGAACGATACCCACGCCGTGAACAGCGTAGCCGCTGGGTGTGAAGTACTGCGAAATGGTGTATTTCAGGCCCGATCCGTCCGAAAGGTACTGGATCACCTGCACGATGCCCTTTCCGTAAGAAGTCGTCCCTACGATGGTGGCCTTATTATAGTCTCTTAAAGCTCCGCAAAGGATCTCCGACGCAGATGCGCTGTTTCCGTTGATGAGGACGCAAACGGGGATATTGAGCTCTGTTGCGGTCCTGGCGTAATTGTAGTCACGCCTGCCTGTGTTATCCTCGGTGTAGACAACAACGCCGGTGGGAACTATCCTGTCCGCGATGGAAACAGCCGTGTCCACAAGGCCGCCCGGGTTGTCCCTAAGGTCAAGGACAAGCGCCTCCATCCCTTCTTTCTGGAGCTTTGTGATGGCGTTTGTAAACTGCGAAACAGTCACGCCGTCAAACTCTGTGACCTGTATATAGCCAATTTTGTTATCAAGCATCTCGGATTCTACCGTAGGAACCTCGATCGTCGCACGGGTAAGGGTCTTTGTGATAAGCTCCTCTCCGCGCCTTACAGTGATCTCAACGTCCGTACCGGCAGGCCCTTTCATGTAGGAGACAACCTCATTTATATCCATCCCGGCAACATCTATCCCGGCCACCTTCACAAAGACATCCCCTTTAAGGAGCCCGGAATTGTAGGCAGGACCGCCTTCGAAGGGCCTTACGATCGAGATCTCTTTACTGTACGGGTCCTGGCTCACCAGAGCGCCTATACCGCTGTAGGTGCCGCTTGTGGACTCCTGGAAGGCCTTCATATTGTCGATGGTGTAGTATGCTGCGTATTTGTCGTTAAGCGCGTTCAGGATGCCTGCGATGACAGCGTTTGCCTTGTCTTCGTCTGATGCGCCGTAGAGCGAGTTTTTATCGATGATACCGTTGATCTCGCGAAGCTTCGAAAGCAGCTCCTCGTTTGAGATAGATGTGAAAACATCGTCCTTGTTCGCAGAGGCACCATTTGTGGGCTGCAGTGCCGACGTAGGCGATAAAGTCGGCTTGTTTTCACCCGAGGGCGTTTCGGGTTTCACACCTGTAAGATAGATAAGGATGGCTGCCATTGCGGCAGAAAGTGCACATACTATTCCCACCGCAAGACCGGTGAGAAAACTGTTTTTGTTACCTGAATTCATGATCGTCTCCAAACCAAACGGCGCCTTACGCGCCGTTTTTAATGTCCTTATGCAGGGCCGGTGCCGGCCCTTTTGACATACTTATTGTCCTGTATATTTGATGTATTTCATGGGATCTACGTATTTCCCGTTCAGCAGCACTGCAAAGTGCAGGTGCGGGCCTGTAGAAACGCCTGTGCTTCCAACGAGCATGATGGGCTGTCCCTGAAGCACATAGTCGCCGGCCTTCACAAGAAGCTTTGAGGCATGGCAATACCTTGTCACAACGCCGTTCCCGTGATCCACCTGAACGTAGTTGCCGGCAGATGAATTGTACCCTGCGATCGTAACCTTGCCCGCAAGCACGGAAACAACCTTTGCACCGTACTCTCCGCCGATATCCACGCCGTTATGGAACGAAGTCGCACCGGGGCACGGTGGGATTCGCGGACCAAACCCGGAGAAGGTCCTTCCGTCACCGGGAAGTGGCCATATCATCTTCATCAGGTTTGTCTCTGATGTCATCTCTATGCCGTCAGCCGCTGTCATACGCTGTCTCTGGAGAGCCTCAAGCGCCTGCTGCCTTGCGATCGCCTCCTGACGCTCACGTTCTTTTCTCTCGGCCTCCTGGCGCTCCCGCTCTTTTCTCGCGTTTTCCTCGGCAATACGCCTTGCCTCTTCCTCTGCGGCTTTCCTGAGTTCTTCCTCTTTCTTTGCCGTAGCGGAAAGCTCATTATAAAGCTCGGTAGTGCTCTTATTGGTCTGGTCTATCTCATTGATATACTCGAATAAAAGCTCTTCTTCCATCTGGCGTTTGGCCATGTATTCCTCAAGCTGCTTACCCTTTGCGGCCGCAAGCTCTTCACATGCCTGCCTTTCGCCCTCTGCCTCGGCTTTAAGCTCCTCAAGGTTCTGGAGGGAAGCCTCAAGGTAGGCCTTTGTCGCGATAACAAGCTCTGTTGCCGCTTTATACCGCTCGTAAAGCGTGTTGTCGTATTCCGCGATGCTCATACGATATTCGACCCTGTTAAGGAAATCCGATATATCCCTGGACGCCGTAAGGATCTCGAGCAGGGATTCGCTCCCGTTCTCGTAGGTGTACCGGATACGCTTTTTCATCGTATCGTACTGCTCCTGCTGATGTTCTATGGCATTAGCAAGCTCTATCTTTGTCTGTGCAAGCTCGTCTTCCTTCTCGGATATCTGGAAGTTCAGTTCCGTAAGGCGCCCGTTTACCTCTTCAAGCTGCCTGTCCACCTCTTCGATATAAGCCAGCACCTGGTCTATGTCGCCCTGGAGCGACGCAAGATAATCCTTTGACTCTTTCTGCTTTTTCTCGAACTCCTCTTTACGCTTCTTGGCGTCTTCGATCATCTTCTGGAGTTCTTCCTGCTTCTTTTTAGCCTCTTCGATCTGCTTATCATAGGACGATGCACCGGCGCTCCTCACGCCGAAGAAAAGCCCCGCAGCACAGACAACGATGAAAAATGCAGCTAAAAAATGTTTCATTCTTTTCTTCATAAATGCCTCCCCGATCTTAGTCTATCTTTCTCAGTTCCCTGTTCAGCGTAAGAAAGCTCCCAAGGAAGCTCACCCCTATACCTATCAGGAACGACAGGGGGATAAGCGCCTTAAACAGCTCCGATGCCGGAAGGAAAGTAAGCATATCAAAGTTGCTGGAAAACTTCTCGACTATGGCCTTTGTCACTCTGTCATAGGCAAGGCTCAGCAGTATGAGGGGTATCACAGAGCCTATGATCCCTATCACAAGGCCTTCCACCATATATGGCCCGCGCACAAAGTAGTCCGTCGCGCCTATCAGCTTCATGATGGATATCTCCTCCCTGTGGGCCGAAACGCCCATGGCGATGGTTATGCTGATAAGGAATGTTGCGATGGACAGGAGCAATATGATGAGCACTCCCGATACAGCCAGAACGCCTTTATTCACGATCTGGAGGGTCTCCGTAAGAGTCTCGGCACTGTTT
>JAGDCQ010000255.1 GCA_017958465.1 Lachnospiraceae bacterium | reverse complement strand
CTGAGCAGACCGAACGCATCCAGAAGACGGCAAAGGCTGTGGCTAAGCTTGATATGATCACGGCTTTGAGTTACGTTGCTGTAAACAACAGGTATGTGAGACCCCAGATCAACAAAAAAGGGATCATAAACATAAAGAACGGGCGTCATCCTGTGGTGGAAAAGCTGCAAAAAAGCGATATGTTCGTTGCAAACGACACCTACCTTGACAACCAGTCCCAGAGGATAGCGATCATCACCGGGCCGAATATGGCAGGAAAGTCCACGTATATGCGGCAGACAGCCCTTATCGTGCTGATGGCGCAGCTTGGTTCCTTTGTACCGGCAGACAGTGCGGATATAGGGATCGTAGACAGGATATTTACACGTGTTGGAGCATCTGACGACCTTGCTTCCGGCCAGAGTACCTTTATGGTGGAGATGAACGAGGTCGCGAATATCCTGAAGAACGCAACAAAGAACAGCCTTTTGATCCTTGATGAGATCGGAAGGGGGACAAGCACCTTTGACGGCCTTGGCATAGCCTGGGCTGTGGTCGAATACATTTCAAATCCTAAGCTTATAGGCGCAAAGACGCTATTTGCCACCCATTATCACGAGCTTACCGAGCTTGAGGGCAAGCTTGAGAGCGTAAACAATTATTGCATTGCCGTAAAGGAACAGGGAGACGACATAGTTTTCCTTCGTAAGATCGTCAGGGGCGGCGCGGACAAGAGCTACGGGATCCAGGTTGCAAAGCTTGCGGGGCTGCCGGATGCGGTCCTTAAACGTGCAAAGGAGATAGCGGACGAGCTTTCGGAAAATGACCTTGCAGAGAGGGCAGGACGCGTTCAGGCCGCTGTGGAACAGGTAAAAAGGGATTCTTCAAACGAGCAGCTTTCCTTCTTTACTGAGTCTGCGGAATCCAAGGAGCAGAAGATACTTGATGAGCTGAAAGCCCTTAACCTTTCAGATATCACGCCTCTTGAGGCCATTACAAAGCTTTACGATTTCCAGCTTAAGCTGAGATCATGATAAAAACAGGAGGGGAGCATGAGTAAGATAAACATTCTTGATCAGGATACCATCAACAAGATCGCTGCAGGCGAAGTTGTGGAGCGTCCGGCGTCGGTCGTGAAGGAACTTGTGGAAAACGCCATAGACGCAGGTGCCTCTGCGGTTTCCGTATATATCGAGAACGGCGGCGCGGACCTTATCAGGATAACAGACAACGGTTCCGGATTTGACAGGGACGATATCCGTCTTGCTTTCAAAAAGAATACCACCAGCAAGATCAAAAATGCCGACGACCTTGAGTCTGTCCTTACTTTCGGCTTCCGTGGCGAGGCTCTTTCCTCCATTGCTGCTGTCGCAAAGGTGGAGCTCCTTACTAAAAAAGCGGAGGAGCTTACAGGTATCCGCTACGAGATTAGCGGCGGCGAGGAAAAGTCCTTCGAGGATGTAGGGTGCCCGGACGGTTCGACCCTTGTGATCCGCGAACTTTTCTTTAACCAGCCTGTAAGGCGTAAGTTCTTAAAAAGCGCTACTACTGAGGCAGGATACGTTAGCGAAGTCTGCGAAAGGATAGCTCTTGCCCATCCTGAGATAGCCCTCAAATTTGTGAACGGCGGCAGGCAGATGCTTGCAACTACAGGCTCAGGAATCCTTAAAGAAGTCGTTTACCTTATCTACGGAAGGAACTGTGCGGAGCAGCTTATTCCGGTGGATGTTCAGGAAGGGGATATCAAGGTCTCCGGCGTTATCGCTAAACCCGTTATCTCCCGTGGAAACAGGAACCATGAAAATGTGTTCTTAAACGGCAGGTTTGTAAGAAACAGCCTTATCGCAAAGGCTGTGGAAGAGGGCTACAAAACTTATCTTATGCAGAACCGCTTCCCGTTAACTGTCTTAAATCTTGAAATGCCTGCGGACAAGTATGATGTGAACGTGCACCCTGCCAAGCTTGAGGTGCGCTTTGTGGCTCCGCAGGAGGTTTACGAAGCTGTCTTTAAGGCAGTTTTTGATGCCTTAAGGCGCGGAGAGAGTATTCCAAACGGCCTTACAGAAAACGAAAAGGATCAAAGGCCTGTGGTACCTACGGCGCCTGAACCTTTCGAAACAAGGAAGCCGGAGCCCTTCGAATCCAGAAACCCTGAGCTCTTCGAAAACAGAAGGCCTGAGTCCCGGATGCCTCAAAGGCCTGTTACTTCAAGCGATTCTACTGTTTACAGAGGGATCCCTCCCATGGAGGTATATCTCCCGCGAAACGCTTCTCTCGATGATATGAAAAAGGCTGCCCTTCAACAGCAAAGACGCATAGAAGAGCTTAAAAACTCAGATCCGGTGTCTTCTTTTATCTCAAAGGAGCCTGTGGAGGCAAAAACTGAAGTACAGGAGCCTGTCGAGCCGGAAGAACCTGAAAACACTGTATCTTACGAGTCCGTAAAGACTGAGCAGGATAAGCCTGTAGTTTCTGAACAGCTTGAGTTTTTAAGCCCGAAGGCCCGCAAATACCATCGTGTCATTGGGCAGGTTTTTGAAACTTCCTGGCTTGTGGAATATGATGATAAGCTTTATATAATCGACCAGCACGCCGCCCACGAGCGCGTTCTGTTTGAGAAGTTTTCAAAGGAGATCCGTGAAAACAAGGTCAATTCCCAGCTGCTTTATCCCGCTCCTGTAATAACGCTTGGGCTGTCCGAGGCGGACAAGCTTACACGCGCTATGGACAGGCTGAACGAGCTTGGCTATGAGATAGAACCCTTCGGCGGAAGGCAGTTTAGGATCCTTGCCGTGCCGGAAACCCTCTCCATGCTTGACAAAGAGGAGCTTTTGGTCGATTTCATCGACGATCTTACGGAAGATATGATCTCCGGTACACTTGATTCCGTAAAGGACAGGATAGCGACAATGGCCTGCAAAGCTGCTGTTAAAGGCAATACAAAGCTTTCCTTTGAGGAGGCCAACAAATTGCTGGACAGCCTGCTTGAGCTTGAAAACCCCTTCCATTGCCCGCACGGACGGCCTATAGAGGTTTCGTTCACCAAATACGATATTGAAAAAATGTTCAAGCGCATAGTCTGAACAATTTCGGAAAGGAGGGCTTTATGCCGCAAAAAGATCCGCTGGTCATACTTACAGGGCCTACAGCTGCAGGCAAGACCGCCCTTTCCGTGGAGCTTGCAAAAAGGATCGGCGCAGAGATCATCTCTGCGGATTCCATGCAGGTTTACAAAGGGATGGACATAGGCACGGCCAAAGTCACTCCGAAAGAAACAAAAGGCATCAGGCACCATCTTATTGATGTTCTCGAGCCCGAAGAGGATTTTAACGTTTTTTTGTTTCAGACCCTTGCAAAAGAAGCGGCAAATGATATAATATCACGCGGTAAAATCCCCATTGTCGCAGGCGGGACGGGCTTTTACATCCAGGCGCTGCTGTACGGCGTTGAGTTTACCGAAAATGACGACAACACAGCTATCCGCGAAAAATATATGAAGATCGCAAAAGACGATCCGGACCTGCTTTACAAAGAGCTTATGGAGAAAGATCCGGAAAGCTGCGAGATCATTCATAAAAACAACATAAAGCGCGTAGTTAGAGCTCTCGAATATTACGAGCTCACAGGCGAAAAGATCTCCAGGCACAATGCGGAACAAAGGGCGAAAGATGCCGAGTGGAACTTTGCTTATTTTGTTCTTGAGCCGGAGAGAAGTGTGCTTTACGACAGGATCAACAGACGTGTGGATGTCATGATGGAAAATGGTCTTGTAGATGAGGTGAAGGCGCTGAAAGACCGGGGCCTGACAAAGAACCATGTCTCCATGAAGGGCCTTGGCTACAAGGAAATCTTAGATCATCTTGATGGGGCTTACAACCTTGAGACTGCT
>JAGDCQ010000254.1 GCA_017958465.1 Lachnospiraceae bacterium | reverse complement strand
GCCCTTTTGAAGGCCGCTAACGACCAGCTGTTTATGTCGCTTGACGACCCGATCAAAAGCGGTACAAAATACACAGACATCGTAAAAGGTATGATCAGCAGAAATATCGATTTGGCCAAGATAGTGGCTAAAAACGCGCCTTGACGCCATAAAGATCCAACGACAGAACCCGGGACCGCTCCCCGGGTTTTTGTTAACATTATGCTTTCAGAAAAAACAAGAAGAGACAAATAATAACATTTTTAGCCCTATACTTTACCCCGCTAAACTCCTATAATGCAAACAACGGGATCTTCTGCATCCCGATCTTTAACGGGAGGTATGTTATGCGTTACGGTCATTTTGATGATGAAAAAAAGGAGTATGTGATAGATCGTGTAGATCTGCCTACTTCCTGGACAAACTATCTTGGGGTTGAGGATATGGCGGCTGTTGTAAACCACACTGCAGGCGGCTACACCTTTTACAAATCCCCCGAATATCACAGGATCTCGAGGTTCCACGCCAACAGCGTGCCTATGGACAGGCCGGGGTTCTATATCTATTTCAGGGATAACAGCTCAAAGGATTACTGGTCAGCTTCCTGGCAGCCGGTGGGAAAAGACCTTGACAAGGCCAAATACAGGACGCGCCACGGGCTCTCCTACACTGTCTACGAGTGCGAATACGACGGGATCTCTTCCTCTCAGAAAATGTTCATCCCAAGAGGCGAAAACGTTCTCCTGTGGGATGTAAAAGTTAAGAATACCGGCTCTGCGGCAAGGGATCTTAGCGTTTTCTCCTATCTTGAATTTTCCTTCCATCATGTTATGATAGATAATATAAACTTCCAGATGAGTCTGTACTGCGCGGGCGGATCCTACAAAGACGGGATCATCGAGGAAGACCTGTATTATGAGCAGGATGGATATCAGTATTTTACCGCAAATTTCGACCCCGACGGATTTGACTGTGTAAGGGACAAGTTCCTCGGGACCTACAATACCGAGACAAACCCTCAGGCCGTTATAAACGGCGTGTGCTCCGGCTCCGAGGAAAAAGGGATGAACCACTGCGGCACCCTTCTTAAAAAGATCACCCTCGCTCCCGGCGAAGAAACAAGGCTTATCTATATGCTCGGCGAGGGCAGAAGGAGCGAAGGCGCAAGAGTCAGGGCCAAATACAGCGATCCTGCCGCGGTTTATGCGGCTTACGCCGATATGGCAGCATACTGGAAGGAAAAATGCGATAAGCTTATCATTGAGACTCCAAACGAAGGCATGAACTCCCTCATCAATACCTGGACCCTCTACCAGTCGGAGATAAACGTTATGTTCTCCAGGTTTGCTTCCTTTATCGAGGTAGGCGGCAGAGTGGGCCTCGGGTATCGCGATACCGCCCAGGATTCCATGACCATCCCGCATTCGAACCCTGATAAGTGCAAGGAAAGGATAGAGCAGCTCCTCAAAGGCCTTACCACAAAGGGTTACGGCCTGCATCTCTTCCAGCCGGAGTGGTTTGAGGAGGATACGGGTGACAAGCCTTTCGATTCGCCCACGGTTGTTCCAAAAGCCGATAAAAGCGTTATCCACGGCCTTTCGGACGCCTGCTCCGACGACGCTCTCTGGCTCGTTACTTCTATTGTTAACTATATCAAAGAAACAGGCGATCTTGAGTTTGCGGACAAGCCGCTCACCTACGCCGATACATTCGTAAACGGCGAGGATTTCAAGGAATCCGTTTACGATCATATGAAGAGAATCCTGGATTTTTCCACCGAACAGGTTGGGGAAAGCGGGATCTGCAAAGGCCTCCGTGCCGACTGGAACGACTGCCTTAACCTTGGCGGCGGCGAAAGCGCCATGTTAAGTTTCCTGCACTATTGGGCTCTTGACAATTTTGTTGCCCTTGCAGAGAAGCTCGGAAGGCAGGAAGACGCAGCAAAATACAGGGCAGTTGCCGACAAAGTAAAGGCCGTCTGCAACGACAAGCTCTGGGACGGCGAAT
>JAGDCQ010000253.1 GCA_017958465.1 Lachnospiraceae bacterium | reverse complement strand
GCAAGTATCATCGCGGATATCTGGATGATAATCTATTTCTTTATAGCATATCCGAAGTCAGCGTATCACATAGGAGTCCTGCTCATAATCTACCTTGTTCTTGCCCTTTGGCGTCATAAGGCCAATATCGTCCGCCTCATAAACGGGACAGAGAACAAGATAGGGCATAAAAAGACTTCTACAGTTCAGGATGAAAATGCTGTTTTTTCCGACGTCAAGCTCGGTGAAAAGAGGAAAGTGACAGTCCTTGGCGCAGGTACCTGGGGAATAGCACTTACGATCCAGCTTGCATCAAACGGCCACAAGGTAACGCTTTGGAGCGCTCTCGACAAAGAGATCGATGCGCTTGAAAACGACAGGAGCAACATAAAAGGGCTTCCGGGAGCTGTGCTTCAGGATTCCGTTGTCCTTACAAAGGATATTAACCAGGCTCTCAAGGAATACGATTTTATAGTGCTCGCTGTGGCATCGCCTTTCGTGCGCTCTACCGCGAAACTCATCAAAAATATAGTAAAACCCGGCTCCCTTATAGTTAACGTTGCAAAGGGTATCGAGGAATCCTCCTTTATGACTCTTTCAGAGGTTATAAATGACGAGATCCCTTCGGCGGTTGTAGGCGTTCTTTCAGGCCCGAGCCACGCTGAGGAAGTGAGCAGGGGCATCCCCACTACAGTAGTTGCCGGGGCAAAGAGCAGAAAGATAGCTACTCTTATCCAGGATACCTTCATGGGAGAGCATTTCAGGGTTTATACATCTGCAGATGTTACCGGTATGGAGATAGGCGGAGCCTTGAAAAACATCATCGCGCTTGCCGCCGGGATTTCGGACGGATGCGGTTTTGGTGATAATTCAAAGGCTGCACTCATGACAAGAGGTCTGAACGAGATCTGCAAGATAGGTGAGAAGCTCGGAGGCTACGAGGACACCTTCTACGGTCTTTCGGGCCTCGGCGATATGATAGTTACCTGTACGAGCACACACAGCCGTAACTGGACCTGCGGCAACGCCATCGGAAAGGGTGTGCCTGTCAAGGAGGCTATTGCTTCCGTGGGTCAGGTAGTTGAAGGCGTAAACTGCGCAAGGGCTGCTTTTGCCATTGCCTGCAGATACAAGCTTGATGTTCCCATCATCGAGCAGATGAACAGGGTGCTTTTCGAGGAAAAGCCCGTAAGAGAAGCCGTTGAAGATCTTTTTGCGCGTGGACGAAAGGATGAACAGGCTTACGTTGAATGGAAAGATTAAAGGAGACAGAGCTTTCGCGCCCGGCTGGTTTTGAAGCTTGGGCGTGAAAGCATCTTTATCGCACTATGGAATACTTTATTGGTTTTATCGTAATAGTCCTGATAGTTGCCTTTGTGGGAGCTTTAAGGGCCCAGAAAGCCGCAAGGGAAAAGCTTATCCTTTCCCTGAAAGAGGGCTTTGGCAAGGAAAAAGAGCAGGAATACACTGTCGAGCGCTTCAAGTCGCTTGGCTTTTATTTCCGTTCCCACAACGACGGGGCTCTTGATATTGACGATATCACCGTTAATGATGTGGACCTGGACCAGGTCTTTATGTGCATGAACAACACCTGTTCCGCTGCCGGGGAGGAATACCTTTACTCAACGCTTAGAAAGCCTGTAAAGGATGAAGGTGTATTAAAGGAGCGTGACAGAGTTGCAGAGTTCTTTGGGGCTGAGCCCGAAAAACGCCTTAAAATGCAGCTACTCCTTTCCGACCTCGGAAAGACAAGGTCTGTCTCTCTATACGAATATCTTAACAGATTGAACAATGCACCGACGGAGAGCAACCTGCTCCATTATGCGGTGCTTTTGCTGTACTTTGCGGCTGCAGTGCTTTTTGTCCTCGGGGCCTTTGTTTCAAGCAGCATCACCCCCTTTGCCATCCTTGTGCTCATCGGCGGGATCATATATTCCATAGTTTCCTACTTCAGGTGCAAGGCATCAAAAGAGATATACCTCAATGTTATAGGGATCCTTGTGAATATGATCAACCTCTCAAAGGAAGTGGACAAATTCAAGGACGAGGAGCTTAAAACATACGTATCGAATATCCATCAGGCTTCAAAGAATCTTGAAAAGATAAGCAAAAACTCGTTCATATTAACCGTAAAGGGCGGGAATATTATCGATATCCTGCTGGATTACGTGAGGATGCTTACCCATCTTGACCTTGTGAAGTTTAACAATGTTATTAAGCTGTATCGCGAAAACACGGACAGCCTCAACATTTTATACGAAAATTACGGCTTTCTTGATTCTATGATCGCCGTTGCCTCCTTCAGGAAGTGGCTTTCCGACTGGAGCAGACCTGAGTTCCAAACTGAAAAGGGCTTTGAGGCCGAGAACCTTTACCATCCCCTCATTGTAAACCCCGTAAAAAACTCCATTAAGTCCGAAAAGTCCGTGCTGCTTACAGGCTCCAATGCCTCCGGTAAGTCCACGTTTATTAAAGCCCTTGCCATTAACGCGATCCTTGCGGAAACTGTTTATACGTCTGTTGCAGACAGCTACAGGGCGCCGTTTTTCAAGATACTTTCATCCATGGCGTTAAGGGACAACCTTTCGGGTGGCGAGAGCTATTATATCGTGGAGATCAAGTCCCTTAAGAGGATACTCGATGCAATAAACGACGAGACGCCGGTACTTTGCTTTGTTGACGAGGTTCTAAGGGGAACAAACACTCTCGAGCGTGTTGCGGCTTCCTCAAGGATCCTTTACGACCTCAGTACCAAAAACTGCGTATGTTTTGCGGCTACCCATGACCTTGAACTTGCTTCTATACTTGAAAACTCCTTTGATTCCTTCCATTTCAGCGAAAAGGTGACGGAATCGGATGTGGTTTTCGATTATCTTCTGAAGCCCGGGAAAGCAACATCACGCAACGCCATAAGGCTTCTTGAAAAGACCGGGTACCCAAAGGAGATAACGGAAAGCGCAAAGCTTGCGGCTGAGCAGTTTACAGCTACAAACACCTGGGAACGGATAGTTTGATCAATCTTCAGAACAGAAGGATGTTTTATGTCACCATTAATGCAGCAATACTTTGAGATCAAAGAGAAATATAAGGATTGCATCCTCTTTTACAGAGTAGGGGATTTCTACGAAATGTTCTATGATGATGCGCTCCTGGCCTCCAAAGAGCTGGAGATAACCCTCACGGGAAAGGATTGCGGAGAGCCGGAGAAAGCGCCTCTTTGCGGTGTTCCTTTTCACTCTTACGAAGGTTACCTTACACGTCTTGTAAACAAGGGCTATAACGTTGCGATCTGCGAGCAGGTGGAGGATCCGGCCCTTGCAAAAGGCCTTGTAAAACGCGAGGTTATAAGGGTTGTCACTCCCGGAACAAATACCAATATTTCCGAGATGAACGCAGGAGAGAACAGCTACCTTATGTGCATCGTCTACACCGGGACCGGCTTTGGGATTGCTGCGGCAGATATCACCACAGGCGATTTTTATGTGACGGAAACGGAAAAGCTTTCTTTTGCTGAGGACGAGGTGCTTAAGTTTGCGCCTAAAGAGCTCTTGTGTAATCCCGTGTTTTTGATGTCCGGAGCGGATGTTGATACCGCCAGGGAGAAATATCATTTTGTTGTGAAAACGCTGGATCAGGCCTTCTTCGACTATGAAGGTTGCAGGAGAGTCCTTTTTGAACATTTCGGGAAAACGCCGGAGGAAATGGGACTTGCGCCGGACAGCGCTTCGATCATCGCTTCAGGGTCGATGCTTCTTTATCTTTACGAAACACAAAAGCAGAAGCTTGTCCATATTACAAAGATAAATGTTTATGAAACCGGCAGGTTTATGGTCCTTGACAACAACACAAGGCGAAACCTCGAGCTTGTGGAGACTCTGCGCGAAAAAGAGAGGCGCGGGTCTCTTCTCTGGGTCCTTGACAAGACAAGGACTGCTATGGGAGCAAGGGCTTTAAGGACAGCAATAGAGCAGCCTCTCATCGACAGGAACGAGATAAACATGAGGCTTGATGCGGTGGAGGAGTGGAACAGGGCGCTTATGGACAGAGACGAGGTGCGTGAGTATCTCAACGCTGTCTACGACCTTGAAAGGCTCCTTGGAAAAGTAAGCTACAAGTCAGCAAATCCAAGAGACCTTATAGCGCTTAAGACCTCTATGGAGATGCTTCCCCACATAAAGAGGATCCTTCTTTCAAGGACCTCCGAATACCTGAAAGAGATTGCGGAGGAGCTTGACGGGCTTGAGGATATCTCTGCCCTTATAAACGCTGCCATCGATGATGCTCCGCCCATAGCCATGAAGGACGGCGGTATAATAAAGGCAGGTTACGATGAGCTTGTTGACGAGCTGCGCGTTTCAAAGACCGACGGCAAAAAGTGGCTGAACGAGCTTGAAGAGCGGGAAAGAAACGCCACAAATATCAAGAACTTAAGGATCAAATACAGCGGTGTTTTCGGCTATTCCTTTGAAGTTACTAATTCCTACAAGGAGCTTGTTCCGCCAAACTGGACAAGAAAGCAGACGTTAACTAACGCCGAGCGTTACACTACGCCTGAGTTAAAGGAGCTTGAAGACAAGATCCTCAATGCCGAGGACAGGCTGCGTTCCCTTGAATATGAGCTGTTTTCAAAGGTACGGGACAGCATAGCGGAGCAGACCGAACGCATCCAGAAGACGGCAAAGGCTGTGGCTAAGCTTGATATGATCACGGCTTTGAGTTACGTTGCTGTAAACAACAGGTATGTTAGACCCCAGATCAACAAAAAAGGGATCATAAACATAAAGAACGGGCGTCATCCCGTGGTGGAAAAGCTGCAAAAG
>JAGDCQ010000252.1 GCA_017958465.1 Lachnospiraceae bacterium | reverse complement strand
GGTCTTTCCGGCCCCGACTATAAGGTGAAGCTCATCCACAAAGAGGATTATCTTGCCGTCACTGTTCTTAACGTCCTCAAGGACTGCCTTCAGACGTTCCTCAAACTCGCCGCGGTACTTAGCGCCCGCAACCAGCGCGCCCATATCAAGCGAGAATATGGTCTTATCTTTAAGGGAATCCGGAACATCTCCCGCAACAATACGCTGCGCAAGGCCCTCTACTACTGCCGTTTTGCCGACACCGGGCTCACCTATGAGCACAGGGTTGTTCTTAGTCTTTCTTGAAAGAATCCTGATGGCGTTGCGGATCTCCGCATCCCTGCCAATGACAGGCTCAAGCTTTCCTTTCTTTGCGCGCTCCACAAGGTCTGTGCCGTACTTCTCAAGGGTGTCGTAGGTGGCCTCCGGGTTATCGGTCGTTACACGCTGGTTTCCGCGGATGGTGGAAAGGGCCTTTAAGAAGTCCTCTCTTGTTATCCTGAAGTCCTCAAGAAGGCCTTTAAGCTCCCTTGAAGGATACTTTAACACGCTGAGGAACAGGTGCTCCACAGAAACATAGTCGTCCCCCATGGCCTTTGCTTCGTTTTCTGCATGTATCAGGGCCTTGTTCAGGTCCTCGCCCACATATACCCTGCCTCCCGAAACCTTGGGGTACTTACGCATAAGCCCTTCCAGCTGGGCCAGAAAGACAGCGGGATCTATCCCCATTTTCTCGAAAAGCTTTGGCATTATGCCGTCCCTGTCCGAAAGGAGCGCATACAGCAGATGCTCCTCCAGCAGTTGCTGATGGCCGTACTGTCCGGCTATGTTCTCACAGCTGTTTACGGCCTCCATCGATTTTTGTGTGAATTTAGTAAGGTTCATGATGCACCTCCAAGTCTTTATACATAAATGCCTGAAAACAAAAAGGCATCTTTTATTCCGATATTGTATTATACCACATTTGTTAGCACTGTCAAGAGGTGAGTGCTAAAGAAAGGGTAAAAAGTCTCGCAGGCCGCAAAAAACCTGCGTTGTTTTAAAAGTGAACAGACGCCTGTTGGGGTCAGGCGTCTGCTCGGTTGGGGTTTAGAACAATATTTTAGGGGAGATCGCACGTTTGGGGAACGTACAATCTTTGGAAAGCAAATTAAAACAAGAACTCATCTTGACATATCATATATCGGCTGTGAGTTTTAAAACTTTATAGCTGTTTTAAAAAAATTCTTTAAAAATTTAAAAAATTTTTAAAATTTTAAAACTATCTGTGAGTATACCGGTAGACAGTGACTTTTTTTCTGTATCGCACGATAAAAGTTGTACGTTCTTCGAAAACGTAATCTTTTACAAGCTCCTCCGGAAGCGGGGCTTCCGTAAAGATATAGTCATATGCTGTTTTCCCGTCAAATTCTGCGGTCCCCACGGCCTTTGCCTTTGTGCTTTCCGGATAAAAATATTTGTAATCCTGGATATTCCTTTCAAGCTTCGAATCCGTTATAAGGAGCAGTTTTTTATTCTCCAAAGGGTTTGTTTCGTCTATCCAGGCCATTATCGTCTTAAGAGGCTGAATGTAGCTGAAATAGTAGAAGCTGTGGTGTTTCCGCTGAAAATTGAAGAGACCTGTCGCAAAGAACACTGCAACAACAAGGACAAACCCGATCTTTTTCACCTTCTGCCCGAGCTTTGCGTCGAGCTTCAGCTTTTTGTAAAGCAGGAGGCCGGCGTTGAACAGACAGACCGCAAGTACAGGCACAAGGACCATCTGGCGCTGCATATTTGTTATGCGGTCATACTCTCTGTAGCCCACAAGATAGTCCGCTACAACTATGACGCCTATGAACCAGAGCGAGCACATCACTCCCCATATCTTGAAGACCCCCACAAGTCCGAGGATGATGTAGACGATCGTAAAGGCGATAAAGATGCCCCAGAAGTCCACGCCTTCGCCAAAGAAGGTCCTCCCGAAGAGCTGAAGGAGGTACTGCACCGGGTGCGAAAGGACATCCTGGTGTTCGGACACCCTGTCCGTTCTTCCTACGATAAAGGTTGCGGCACCTGCCGCTCCCACGTAGAAAAAGCAGCCAAGGTTCAGCAGTACATATGTAACGGAAGCCTTCTTTTTCTTTATCAGGGCAATGAGGGCCCTGAGCCCGAGCGCTGCAAGGAGCAGCCCGAGCCCTGCAAGGGCAGGGACATAAGAAACAGACATAAGCGCTCCGATCCAGCCAAGGAAAAGGAACTCTGCAGGGTTTTCGGAGTCTTCCGTAAAGAAGAAGAAGGAGACCCCGAGTAACGCCAGGGAAACCGGCATAATGGTCTGTTCAAAGAACATGTAGTATTCGGTGATAAAGGGAAAAGCGGCTATCATGCTCACGGGAATGAGGGCAAGGGATTCGTTGTAACCCTCTTTCCTGAGTTTTTCGCGGATCCCGCGGAAAAAGCACACCATCCCCAGAAGGAACATATAAGCGTACCCAAGGTGGAAGGTGAGAACGCTCTTGCCAAACAGGACCGACGGAACAGCGGCCAGCACATACTGACGCGCGGGATACCCTATAAACGCTGTCTCCGTATAACCAAGATCCCTCTTTGCCGCGGCCTCGAACCCCGCTTGTATCTGGAGCGCCGACTCAGGGCTTATATCTGAGAAGGAAAGGTTTCCGATCGTAATGATAAACGGCAAAAGGATCAGCAAAAAAGCTGCATCCGTAAGCAGTTTTTTTGTTTTGAGATCCTGAACAAGGTTCCAAACCTCGCTTAGCACTATCCTGATGAGCAGCGCCATCCCGACTACGCGCCACGCAACAGACGCTGCAAAAGTTATCTCCCCGCCAAGGACAAAGGCCGCAACTTCAAGCCCTGCAAGTCCCAGCATCAAAACCATATATACGACTATCCTGATTATCTTCACGATTCACTCCGCAAGAAAACTACGACCCGCAAAGGCGGGCCGTGTCATTTTTATTTTTTCTTCTTTTTGCTGTCCTTTGCATTGTTCTCGGCCAGCTCATCTCTTGCCTTGATGGCTTTATCCCTGAGTCTTCCGAAGAAGCCCTTCTTTTCCGGCTTTGTCTCAAGGCCGCCTCTTGCGCCCTTAACATCGATGATGTAAATGCCGTTCATCACAGCCTTAACTTCCTTTTTCACAGGGATAAGATCATAGATCTTTTCATCTGATATAAGGCTCATTACCTTGGGACCAACCTTGGCTTTTACAACCGGGACCTTAGCCCTGCGCATATACTTCGGCGTCTGGTCTATAACGACCTGGGGAAGGCCTGCCTCGTTAAGCCTCATCCTCTTTTTGTCGATGACGAGAATGGAATAGGTTTGTGCGCCCTCACGGATCTGCGCCTGAGATTCTTCCGACTTTTTCTGGAGCTTCCTGCCGTAGATGGCAAGTGCCACAACAGCGGCAACCAGCAACACGATAACTACGATCAGAACGATCTGCCACCATCTCATTCCTCCCGCAAGAAGGCCAAACTGCCTGTAATTCATAATTGTTCCTCCTGGATCTTTTGATCAATCATTTTTCATATTTCTAATTTCATATGCAATACGCTCTCTTGCGAGAATACCGATATGTTTCTGCTCTTCTTTTGAGAGCTCGCCCACAAGTATAGGCTCACAGTAGTGGATCTTAACCGTACAGCCCTTAACCTTCGGGGCATGAAGTTCAAAAACTTCGTCCGACTTCCAGATAGCTACGGGAACAACAGGGCACCCTGTCTTTTCCGCCATCTTGAAGCTTCCTTCCTTGAACGGGAGCATCTCTTCGTCGTGGACTCTCGTGCCCTCGGGCATGATGCACATGCTTGAACCGTTCTTGATGTTGTCTACCCCGCGAAGGATAGTCTTCAGCGCCTGTTTTACATCGCTGCGGTCAAGGAAGAGACAGTTGAGCAGCGACATCCACCAGCTGAGGAAAGGCACTTTTTTCACCTCTTTTTTCGATACGATACCGGTCCTTGTCGGAACGGTAGTATAGAAAACAGGTATATCCGCAAGGCTTCTGTGGTTTGCGCAGAACAGCACCGGTTCTTCGGGCACGTTTTCAAGGCCGGTTGCCTCTACTTTTACGCCCGCAGCAAACAGGACTACCTTAAAACCTGCGGAAACAACTGCCTGTCCTGCTTTTGAAGCGGCAGCCGGAAACCACCGTTTAAGGATCAAAAGCACCAGATAGATCGGCAGTGTTACTATAAAAAACAGCACCAGTGATAAAATAACAAGTACAAGTCTGATCACATCTATACCCCCTATGCTGTGATCTCGCCCGCTTTTTTGAGGGCAAGTTTTGTTATGACGGGACCTGTAAGTTCATAAATAACAGTCCCGCAAAGGATTATCGTACGGATCTGCGGACCAAATTCCGGTACGACAGTCATAGCCGTGGTCGCAAGACCGATAGCAACACCGGCCTGCGGAACAAGCGTAAAACCAAGGTATTTCGCTACAACAGCAGGCGCGCGGCTGATCTTTGCACCGGCAAATGCGCCAAGCATCTTTCCGGCTACACGGAAGACCACATAAAGCGCTCCCGTAACCCCGACAGCAGGCAGGATCGAAAGATCAAGCGCCGCTCCAGACAGGAAGAAGAAGAGCATGAACAGCGGAGGCGTAAGCCTGTCCGTAAGTTCGAACACTACTTCCGATGCCTTTGAAAGATTACAGAAGACAGCACTCATCATCATGCATGCAAGGAGCTGGGACCATCCGAGAAGCCCGCAGATGCCGCTTGTCGCAAGGATAAAAGCGATAGTTATCGCAAGGCGGTTTCCGCGTCCCGTGAACCACTTGCAAAGGACGACCATGCCAAGTCCAAGTACTGCGCCTATG
>JAGDCQ010000251.1 GCA_017958465.1 Lachnospiraceae bacterium | reverse complement strand
ACCGCCCGAAGCCTCTGCAGGGAAGAACTTAACAGCTTCAAGGCCAAAGCCTATAGCCTGCTCGATCTCTGAAGGGCTTGAAGTGCCGGGTGTGATGGGGATGTTCTTATCTACGCAATACTTTACGACTACAGGATTAAAGCCGGGTGATACTATGAACTTTGCGCCTGCTGCAACTGCTCTGTCTACCTGCTCTGTTGTAAGAACGGTACCTGCGCCCACGAACATCTCAGGGAAAGCCTTAGACATCTCGCGGATGGCCTCTTCAGCCGCATCTGTCCTGAAAGTCACTTCCGCTACGGGAAGCCCGCCCTCGCAAAGCGCCTTTGCAAGCGGAACTGCATCTTTCGCATTGTCGATCTTAACTACAGGGATGATACCGAGTTTCTGGAAACGTGTCAAAACATCATTCATAGATTTATCCTCTCTTATCTGTACTCTGCTCCACGTGCGCATCACAGCAGGTTCTGGACTCTGTTGGTGATAAACTGCATCGGGATATTGTTATTATAAAGGAAGCTTAAGAATTTGTTTGAGGAGATGGACTCAAGCATGCTTGCGCCAAACCCTGTGGAACCAAACAGCGTGACCACCGCAAAGAACAGCCATACCAGTAGCAAGGCAAAAACCAGGCCCACGACAGCTCCCACCAGCGAGTTTACCTCCTTTAGCACCGGCAGCTTGTTCAGAAGATCGAAGAAGCCGTCCAGCACATGCAGCAGGATGATCGCGACAATGACAAGTACGATGAATACTGCAACGTAGATGATCATCTTTGCAAGGAACTGGGATGTAGCTGTTGCGGCAGCTCTCGCTGTCGACCCTGTCTTGCCGTCGATGGTTTTTGCGATGTTTTTAGTGATCACGGACGGAAGACCCACATTTTTAAGCAGTTCTTCGGAAGAAGGCATCCTGTTTGCCAGGTCGTCGAGCTTAAGGGACTTTGTGATCTTGGTCTCAAGCCCCGTCATAAGCTTTTCGTTCTTCATGATGGCCTTCGCCACCGGCGAACAGAGGATCACGGCCACAATAATGGCCACAAGAGTGGTAGCGGTTTCAAACAAGATATTTGTGAAACCACGCACCCATCCTACAATTATGCCAATTACCAGTATGGCAAGAACTACAATTAACAAAACATTCATGTAAGCGCTTTCCTTTGCTTTAGATTTTACTCCCCTTTACCGCCTTTTGTCAACCGGATTGTTGTAACCTTTCCGTCCTCAAAAAGCAGGAGCCTGTCTCTCCCGTTTGCGGGAGCTATTGCTTTAACGGCGATTCCGCCGTAGTTACCGTTGTAGACCACTTTTCCGTCTTTGCCGAGGATCTGGCACGCGTATTCATTATAAAATAGAAGATTCTTTCCGTAATACATCGCGCCCTTAAGCTCGTTGCTGCTCTTGCTCTCAAAAACAAGGTTTCCCGCGGTGTCGTAGGCACGCGTCGTGGAATGGATCCCGGATTCCTTACTGTTTTCCATAACCACAAGGCCACTGTCTGAGGCGCTCACAGAAATGATATACTCGTTGAACTCCAGCTTTTTCCCTTCGGAAGGGACCTCAGGCACTGAAAAAAAGCGGATCTCCTTATCAAAAAACGCACAGGCACTGTTCTTCCCAAGGAACTTAACGACGGGGACAACAGTATCATATTTAAAGATCCCTGTGATGTTGTTTGTGTGGTTTTGCCCCACATCCCCGAAATTGTAGAAAGTAAGCCATCCGCTGCTGTTCTCCCCCTCTATCACAAGGTAGGAAGTAAGCAGTTTTTTGGCGTCGTAGGAAAGGGCTATATCAACGGGAAAGCCGTCCTTAGCCTCAACAGTCTTTATTTCGGCGATCTTTTCCCCCGCGATATCTATAAGGCGGATATAGTCGTCCGATGCGTCGTTCATGCGAACGGCGGTAACGCCCGCCAAGGAGCACTCCACCTCTTCTATCCGGTAGGGCATCTCCACCCGCGAAACGTTGCCCATACCATCGGTAACCACCACAAGGTGCCCGCCGATATCGGCAACAGACGCATATTTCCCGCATATGGCGATGGAGGGATCGTTCATGATATAGGACATGTTCCAGAGCCGCAGGCCGTCACTCTCCACTGCCTCCGCTCCGTCCCGGGTAACGCGCACGTATCCGTCAAGATACGGGACATAATCTATCCCCTCTCCATACACGATATCCTCAGTGTAAACCACTGCAAATGAGGTGTAGGGATCGGTGATATGCCTGTAGATCCTGTAGCCCACAAAGGCCAGGACCCCAAGCAGGACAACTGCCAAAAGCAGGATCACTATTCGTTTTTTAGACTTAGGGCTTTCCTCTTTGGCCATTTAAGATCTTTTCCTCGTTATTTACTGGTTTGAGCCGTCAAAGGGGCTCTGTGCCTCCGGCAAAACCTCATGGACTGAATCCACTGCTTCTAAGGAACTTGCCTCAAAAGGGGTCTCGTCGGAAGGAGCTGCCTCTGTTGCGTCAACAGCCGCAGGCTCTGCACTGTCGCCTGTTTCCTCCGCTGCAGGTTCGCAAGGAGCCTCCGGAGCCACAGCCACGTCAGGGTTCTTTGCAAGCTCAAGAGCTTCGGAAACAGTAGCTGCGCGACCGTTTTCCATGAACGCCACCGCCCTGTCAAAGATCGGGACAGTAAGGTCGGCCTTGTCTATAAAAGGCTCAAAATTGGAGGTCACAAAGAGCCCAAGGTCCTTTGCGTGCTCTGAAAGCCTCTTCTCTTCTGCCGTTCTTGTCTCCACAAAGCTTCGAAGCTCGTCGAGCTCTACCCTGTTCTTATCCTCTAACTGTGAAGCTATCACGTTCTTTGTATCGTTTTCAAATACCTTGAGTGCTTCTTTCTTTTTCTCGTTGATGCGCTCAACTTCGCCCTTTATGCGCTCCATCTCCACATCAAAAGCCTCAAGATCGTACTTGCTGTCGTCCTTGTCGCGCTGAACCCTGTGGGAAACAGAACGCATATCGCGCCTGTTTGCACGGATCTCCTTGCGAAGCTTCAGTATCTCCACAAACGAAGGACGGAACTTGCTCTTTGTAAGATACGAGATGAGCATATACAGGCCCACAAAAATGAACACGCACGCATAGTAGACAAGCATCGTCTTAATTGTCGTCGGGTTTTTCATGAAAACAAACACGATGAGAGTCGGGATCGCTATAAGGGTGATCACGATAGCTGCAACGAGCACAAGTATCTCTGTGAGCGTCCGCGGCATGAAAAGCGCATAAAACAACTTAGTGTTGAAAAGAGTGGGGATCCCGTCCCTTTTGTAAATGGAGCGGATCTCTAAAAGCAGCTCGCGTTCGCGCTCGCGGTTTCCCGCGGTCTCGTTTTCGATGCGCTTTGCCTGCTGCTCACCGCGCTCCTTGCCCTTTTCATCCTTTACGGCCTTGGTGCGCTGTTTTAAGGTGTCGATCTGCTCATCGTAAGACTGCTCAAGGTCTTCCTTGCGCTTCTTGATCGTAGCGGCGATCTCGTCCTTTACTGCCTTTTCCTTCGCCTTTACAGCCTTGTCGGCCTGGGCGGCTGCCGATCTTGCCTCATCCGCGCCTGATCTCGTTTCCGAGAGCTCCTTCAAAGTGTCACGGATCTGGGTGCAAACCTCCAATCCACCGTTCAAAATGTTTTCTGCCATCTAACCTTCCTCCTGTACAGGGTTTTTACAACTCCGTTCTGCCTTCGAGGGCGCGTAACAGCGTCACCTCGTCAATACATTCAAGGTCGCCTCCCACAGGCACGCCGCTTGCGATCCTGGTGACCTTTATTCCCGTAGGCTTGATCAGTTTATTGATATACATTGCCGTCGCCTCTCCCTCAAGACTCGAGTTTGTGGCGATGATCACTTCTTCAACGTCGTTAAGGCGTGTCATAAGCTCCCGAAGCCTTATATCCCCGGGGCCTATCCCAAGCATCGGCGAGATCGCGCCGTGCAGCACGTGATACACTCCGTCGTACTTCCCGATCTTCTCGTAAGCCGCAAGATCCCTTGTGGTCTCCACCACCATTATGGTCTTGTGGTCGCGCTTCGGGTTGCTGCAGATGGGGCAAACGTCCGCATCTGTCAGTGTACAGCAGGAACTGCAGTATTTCACGTTCTTCCTGGCATCAACAAGCACGTCCGCCAGGCGCCTTACCTGCGTTTCCGGGAGCCCCACGATATGAAAAGCCATTCGCTGCGCCGATTTCGTCCCAATACCCGGCAGGCGCGAAAGCTCGTCTATCAGAGCCCCTATCTTTGCGCTATAATACTCCATGTTTCCCTCCGGATCAGAATCCGAAACCGCCAAGGCCACCAAGTCCGCCAAGTCCGCCTGTGAGCGAGTTCATAGCCGACTGGCTTTCCTCATCCACCTTGCGGAGAGCTTCGTTTGTGGCTGCAACGATAAGATCCTCGAGCATCTCGATATCGTCGGGATCCACTGCATCCGGAGCAAGCTTAACGGAGACAACCTCACGCTTTCCGGAGATCTTTACGGTAACGGCCCCGCCGCCTGCAGTAGCCTCAAACTCCTTGGTCTCAAGCTCCTTCTGCTGTTCTTCCATCTGGCGCTGGATCCTCTGCGCCTGCTTCATAAGATTGTTCATGTTTCCGGGCATGCCGCCGGGAAAACCACCGTGTTTAGCCATTTCTTTCTCCTTATCTTCCGGTCATCCGGTCTTTTAATCCACCGATTCATACGCGATCTTGATCACGTTTGAGAGATCGGTCTTCTTTTTCTGCGCCTTTGTCAGCGCTTTTTGCTTAATATTGATATCATATTTCAGTTTAAGCCGTTGTTCAAGAAGGTCTGTGAGCAGGCCCTTGTTGAGCTCCGCAAGATCACAGTCCACTTCGTTTTCATAGTACAGGACCAGCTGCTTGCCTTCCACCGAAAGCACCGCAGTCTCGCAAAGAAGACTCAAAGGCGCCGGCATATCCTTTATCAGCTCTTTCCAGTTCTTCGCAAGGGTCTTGATATCCTCGGGGAGCGCCTCCACAGCGATCTCGGGGGTATCGTCCTCCTCAGGCTGCGCCTCCTCCTGTTTTATGGCGATGCCGCTCTCGAGCCTGTCCTCTATAGCCCTTATCCTCTCAAGGATAGCGTCTGTGTCGGTCTCGGTCTGGGGCATACAGCTGCGGATCATGCAAAGCTCCGTAAGCACGCGTTTTTGCGTAGCGTGACGGATCACATCCGACAGCTCGGAATAGATGGTGATGTTCCGCATCAGGGTCTCCGTCTTGCAGCTCCTTGCCTCGTTCACGAGCATTTCCAGCTGTTCTGCGGAAATATCGAAGATCTCAACCTCTTCCTCGGAGGTCTTGATGATGAGGAGGTTCCTCAGGTACCATATAAAATCCGTTACGAACTGGGCTATATCCCGCCCGTTGTTTACCACGGAGTTCAGGACTTCTATGCACTCCGCTACCTTGCCGTCCCGGATATACCGCAGAAGCCTTGCGAAAATGACTATGTCCACGGCCCCCAGTATCTCCAGCACCCTGTCGTAGGTCAGCTTTTCGCCGAAGCAGAAAGAGATGCACTGGTCGAGAAGGCTTATTGCGTCACGGAAGGCACCGTCGGCCTTTCCGGCTATATAGCGGAGGGCCTTTTCGTCCGCCTCCACCTTCTCTGCCTCGCAGATCCCGTGAAGATGCTCTACTATAAGCTCGTTTGAGATGCGCTTGAAGTCGTAGCGCTGACAGCGGGACATAATGGTCACCGGGATCTTGTGGGCCTCGGTGGTGGCGAGGATAAAGCATACGTACGCCGGCGGCTCCTCAAGGGTTTTCAGCAGCGCGTTGAAGGCGCTTACCGAAAGCATATGCACCTCGTCTATGATATACACGCGGTACCGCCCCTCGGTGGGCGCGTAACGCACTTCTTCGATGATATCGCGGATGTTTTCAACGCCGTTGTTTGAAGCGGCATCGATCTCGACCACATTCATGGAGGCGCCGCTCTTTATTGCCTTGCACATGGCGCACTCGTTACAGGGGTTGCCGTTTACGGGATGCTCGCAGTTGACAGCCTTTGCAAGGACCTTGGCAACCGAAGTCTTACCTGTACCCCTTGTGCCGCAGAACAGATACGCGTGTCCGATCCTGTCGGAAATGATCTGGTTTCTGAGCACCGTAACTATATGATCCTGCCCCCGGACCTCGTCAAAATCGTCGGGCCTGAATTTTCTGTATAAAGCAGTATACGACATTACTGTTGATCCTTCTTGGGTAAGAGATAAAGAAACTCGCGCTTTTGCGAGCCCACGTCTATTGTTTCAAAGCCGTTTGCATTCAGGAACTCGTCCGCATAGCCTGCGGAAAGGTCCGTGATCTGTGTTTTCTCGTCGAAGGCCTTCGAAAAGAGCTCCAAAACTCCTTTTGCCTCATCCTTCCTTGAATACACCTCGCCTATGTAGACCGCTCCGTTTTTCCTGTAGTACAGCACTCTGAGCCTGTATATGTCGGCCACTTCGCCTTCCGCGAAGCCTGCGCCGAAAAACACATCCGCTTCGGCACCGTTAAGGTTTTCCGCAAAGAAGCACCTTGCAAGATCCTCTTCCCCGGCGCCGTCGGTCTCAACCTTTGTACCCTGGCCAAGAAGCCTCATTACCTCAAAAAAGTCGCTTCCGTCCACCTTTGTGGCCGCAGGGACCGCTGTTATCGGAAGCGGAGTAGGAGTGGCCTCGGGCGTAGGCGATGTGGTCGGCTCCTTTGAACCGGTCGGGCCGGAAGGCGCCCCCGTAGGCTTAAACGTCGGCATGACATTGCCGTTATCACAACCTGTCAGGGCCACACAAAGGCACAAACCCGCGATCGCGCAGGATACCCTGAAAAAATACTTCAAATTCATTTCTAAACTCCAATCCCTATTCTCACGGATCCTCCTCGATCACCTCTATCCTCATGTGATCGAAGGGAATGCTCTCGATAAAATTGTCTTTATTAAACGAAGTCTTGTCGTGCTTTTTGAACTCGCTCACGTTTTTATCAAGCCAGATCGGCTTTGCAAGGTCAAACGTGCGGCAAAACTCCTCTATCCCGGCAAAAACCTTGGCGGTCCGGGATTTGTCCCCGCCGTCCTCGTACTCCGCGTCCCCCACGCAACGGCCGTCTTTATACAGCCTGGCCCACATACGAAACATCTTTTGGTACCTCAGATAATATTAAACTGAAAAACGTTGTCAAAGGTGCGCAGCATCTTGAAATTGCCGCGGGTAGAGATCTCACCCGACATAAACGCCCCTTGGAAGGTGGTCCTTCCGTGGACTATCCTGTCCATTGTCGAACGGTTTGTTGTGGCAACAATGTCCGCATCCGGCTTCTCGCCGTAATAGCAGTTCATGTTGTTGCCCTTGATATCCACAACAAGCGTCTTTTCAAGGTCCTTGATCTCGATCGCATAAGAGATCACGAAATCCTGGCCCTGAGGCTTGTAGTTTTCACGGAAGCGGCGCAGATACTCCTGCCTGTCGTTGTCGTCGCCCGAAAGCATTCCGCTGAAGAGGCTCGTAAGCTCCTCAATATCGGCCTTCTGCTGCTGAACATAGTGATCGTCCGAAACATAGGCCGAAAGCTGCTCGCTCTCCTGGGGAGAAGCCGCGATCGAGCTGTAGTGCAGCGTTGCCGCACGGACGTTGTTCACGCTGTTCGGGAGCACCTTCTGCTTCTGGTTAACGTAGCGATACAGGTTTTCCGCCGTTTTCTCTATATATCTCACATAATCCTGGACAGATTCAAGCTCTGCCTTCGATTCCGCGTAAGCGCATATCCCGTCGATGGAAACACCGCCAAGCAGCGACCAGGCACGGATAAGCTCCTCCATGCTCTCGCGCTCGCCCACAGTCCCTGCGACCACTACCGGGAGCATATACAGCTTTCCGATCCGTTCTTTGTCGCCGTACAGCCAGCATGCATCGAGAAACTGGTGCAGGAAACCGCCTATCCCGAGCCACTCAACGCTTGCGGCAAGGATGATGCCGTCAGCCTCCTTAAGCGTGCCGGGGAGCGTGGTAAGTCCGCTGTTCTTCTGCTCGTAGAGATTGTATCTTGTAACGTTTACTCTCAGCTCTTCAAGAACCTCTGTCAGCTTATCGATAACAAAGATGGTCGGATCATCGATAAGGCCGCGGCCGCCGTAATAAACATTAATTTTCATAGAGCGATCCCCTTTCACGTTTCCGGTTTTTCGTTTGATAGAGTATCCAGCCTACAAGAAGTCCGGCCATAAGCCCGCCCACGTGGGCAGCGTTGTCGATCCCGTAGCTCCTGAAACCCGTGTAAAGGCTCAGGGCGATATAGATAGCAAGCCTTCCGAGCGTGATCCTGTTCAGCCAGCCCCTGTCGAAGATAAGGATCGCGGCAAGCGCGCCCATCAGACCGAAGCCCGCACCGGAGGCACCTATACTGGATGCGTTCGAGGCCGTCACAATATTATAAACCATAGAAGCCCCGCCCGCAAGGATTCCGGTAGAAAAATAAAGGATCGTGTACCGGAGCTTGCCAAAGTAGGCTTCAAGGCTGTCGCCGATAAGCAGGATCATCGCCATATTCCCGAAGATATGCGAAATATCCCCGTGCAGGAACATATACGTAAGAAGCCTGTAAAACTCGTGCCCGTTAAGCACCCTTCCCCACTGGAGAGCGGCAAAAGAGACCACTTCCCCGGAAGTTTCCGGCCTAAGGAACAGGTCCGTCATAAGGAACACTATCACGTTCACTATTACGATGATATGGTTTGGTGAGGCGAGAAAACGACCGATCTCGCTTTTAGTCTGTTGTTGCAATTTATTCCTCTCCGAAAATCTGGGCGCATTTCACGGCTTTATGCCAGCCCTTCAGCGCCTTTTCGCGGTCCATGGTGTCGCGCGGCTCAAAGCGCTTGCCAAGGATCCAGTTTTCTTTTATCTCTTCTTTGCTTGTCCAATAGCCTGTGGCAAGGCCCGCAAGATACGCGGCTCCGAGAGCTGTTGTCTCAACGCAGGCAGGCCGCTCCACCACGGCATCCAGGAGGTCTGCCTGGAACTGCACAAGGAAGTTGTTGGCACTTGCGCCGCCGTCCACCTTGAGCGAAGTGAGCTTTTTACCCGCATCCTGCTCCATGGCGTGAAGGACATCCGCCGTCTGGAAAGCTATAGACTCAAGGGTTGCGCGGATGATATGCTCCTTCTTTGCACCGCGGGTGAGGCCAACGATCATGCCCCGGGCATAGGAATCCCAGTAAGGGGCGCCAAGGCCCGCAAACGCCGGGACCACATAAACACCGTTAGTATCGGGCACTGCAGTCGCATACTCCTCGGACTGCGGAGCGTCCTTTATCATCCTGAGCTCATCACGAAGCCACTGCACAGAGGCTCCGGCTATAAAAACACTGCCCTCAAGGGCATACTCCACCTTTTCGCCCGCGCTTGCGGCGATGGTGGTAAGGAGGCCGTTTGAAGAAGAAAACGGGGTGGTGCCGGTGTTCATCAGCAAAAAGCACCCGGTACCGTAGGTATTCTTCACATCGCCGGGCTCAAAACAGCACTGGCCGAAAAGAGCCGCCTGCTGGTCTCCCGCTGCCCCCGCGATAGGGATCTTTGCCCCAAGGAGGCCGTCCGCGGTATAACCGTAGATGCAGCTCGAAGGCTTAACTTCCGGGAGCATGGTCCTCGGAATGTTGAAATAATCCAGTATCTCGTCATCCCAGCAGAGCCTGTGGATATCAAAAAGCATAGTCCTCGAGGCATTTGTGTAGTCGGTGACGTGCACCCTGCCTTCAGTCAGCTTCCATATCAGCCACGTATCCACCGTTCCAAAAAGAAGGTTCCCGGTTTCGGCGGCTTTCCTGGCGTTTGGAACGTTGTCCAGGATCCAGGCTATCTTCGACGCCGAAAAATACGCATCCGGGATAAGCCCCGTCTTCTTAACGATGGAGTCCCATAGCGGCGTCCCCTGGATCTTCTTTATTTCGTCGGCAGTTCGCCTGCACTGCCACACTATAGCGTTATAAACCGGTCTCCCGGTGTTTTTGTCCCATACAATGGTGGTCTCACGCTGGTTGGTGATCCCGATGGCGTGTATGTTTTCCGCCTCCAGACCAAACTTTGCCATAGCCTCGGCCGCAACACTTATCTGGGACGCCCAGATCTCGTTGGGATCGTGCTCCACCCAGCCGGGCTTCGGATAAATCTGTGTAAACTCTTTCTGGGCGATGCTCTTTATCTCGCCCTCCTTGCTGAAGATTATGCATCTCGAGCTTGTTGTCCCCTGGTCCAATGCCATTACATACTGTCTTTTGCTCATAGTT
>JAGDCQ010000250.1 GCA_017958465.1 Lachnospiraceae bacterium | reverse complement strand
GTTTACTTTTACTTCGTGCTCGCAGAGGCAGTCGTAATCGCTTGCGATGTTTTCTGCTTCTTCGAAGGTGATATCCTGATTGAGGGAAACCATCTTGCCTTGAAGGAACAGCTTCTTGATGATCTCAGAAGCGTTCTTTTTAAGCTTGTCAGCAAGCTCTTTGATCGTAAGGGAATCCGGGATGGTGATAACCTTGATATCGTCCTCGGGCTCCGCAACCTTTGCTACAGGCTTCTGGAAAGCGCCTGCACGCTTAGCGTCTTTCTTCTTGCTTCCCTTTAATGCGTCATCATCATAGTTTCTGCCGCCATCATAGGATTTATTCTTTGCAAGACGCTCATTTCTCTTGCTTGAGGAATTGCCCTTTGCGCTGATATCGGCTGCAACACCGGGCTTACGGGCTGAACTTCTGTCGTTCTTTCCTGCTTTATAGCTGTGTGAAGGCTGCTCGTCCGCATCTTTGTTAGCAAAGCCTGCATCCTGGCCTCTGCCGCCAAATGAAGGCCTTCCGGAGTCGAACCTGCGTCCGCCCTGGCCCTGGCCGCCCTGACCCTGTCTGAAGCTTGAATCGGGCTTCTGGCCTTCTCTGGGTGTAAAGCCCTTACGCTCACCGTCACGGCCTCTGTTGAAGCCCTGACCGCGGTCTGAAGGAACTCTTCTGTCGTTTCTTTGACCCTGTCCCTGTGCGGGCCTGCTGTCAAGACCGGCCTGCTGGCGCCTTAAAGCCCTTTCTTCTTCACGTTTCTTCTGCTCTTCGAAAACATTACCCTTTATCTGGATAGTGCCTGCACTCTTGCCAAGGAGGAAGTCCTGGCCGTACTTTGGAGCTTCCGGCTGGGGAGCAGCTTTTTCAGGCTCGGGCTTTACGTTTGTAACAGGCTTCTGTTCCTGAACAGGCTTGTTTACCTGAGGCTGGGGACGGGAAGGATTAGCCTTCCTCTCGGGCTCTCCGAAATGGTAGGAGCTTGAAGGAGCTTTTCCCTTCGGGATCTCGACCTTTTTATCCTGAGGATTTACAGGCTGGTGCTGGTTTGAACCCTGCTGGGGCCTCTGGGGTCTCTGTCCGCCGGGCTGCTGTTGCTGGGGCCTCTGAGGCCTCTGCTGGCCACCCTGAACAGGCCTCTGGATCACTTTACCGCCTGCCGTAGCCTGCTTGTTATTGTTGTTCTGGGCATTTGAAAGGTGCATAGCCCTTCTGCCGTCGGAGAAAACAGAGTAACCGTCAATAGCAACGGGCTTAAGACGCTTGGGTTCATCCTCATCGTCAGCCTCCTCTGCCTTAACGGGCTTGCTTTCGTGCTTGGGCTCAGCCTTAGCCTCGTGCTTTGCTTCGGGCTTTGCGGCAGGTTTTGCTTCCTGCTTCTTTTCGGCGGGAGCTTCCGTTGCTTTCTTTGCATCCCCGTTGCTCTTGCCGAATTTGCCGTTCACCATCCTGATCTCGTTTTCATCTAGATTGCTGCCCGGCTTTTTATCGATACCTTTTTCAGCAAGGAAAGCAACTATATCCTTGCTTGCTATTCCTAATTCTTTTGCTAATTCGTGGACCTTTTTGGCCATATATTCAATTCCCTCCTATGCCGCATGAATCCGGCACGTCCTGTAATGAGTCTATGATCTCGGTGATCTTATTTGCGAGTCCCTCGTTTGTTACGCACAGCGAAACACGGAACTCAAATCCTATCGCTTTTCCAAGCTTTTCACGGTCTGAAAAGATACGAAAAGGAACTTTGTAAAACTTGCAGGCATCCGAAAAACCTTTTTTAGTATTGTCGGATGCATCGGCAGAAACGATACAGAGCTTCGCTTTCTGCTCTTTTATGGCTTTGTCCGCGGAAAACTCGCCGCTCTTGACGGCACCCTGCTTGGCACAAAGCCCCAGAAGCTGTAATGCCTGCTGCTCTGTAGGCATTTTCTTTGGTATTGAACCCTTATTCAAGATCACTCAGCTCCTTTGCAAGCTGCACATATACTTCCTTTGGGATCTCTGTTTCCAGGGATCTTGCAAGTGCTTTGCTTTTTTCGGCTTTTTTCAGACATTCGACGGACTTGCAGATGTAGGCCCCACGGCCGTTTTTCTTGCCTGTGGGATCGAAAAGTATCTGCCCTTCCGGAGTCCTAATTATGCGTGCCAGCTCAGCCTTTGGCTTAACTTCGTTGCAGGCTACGCACTTTCTGTTCGGGACCTTTTTTACGATCAATAGAAATCACCTGCCTGAGATTCGCTCTTGATATCGATCTTGTAGCCCGTAAGCTTTGCTGCAAGCCTTGCGTTCTGGCCTTCTTTGCCGATCGCAAGTGACAGCTGGTTGTCGGGAACGATAACACGTGCGCATTTTTCATCATCATAAACGTCTACGGAAAGCACCTTTGCAGGGCCGAGAGCGTTTTTGATGAGGATCGCGGGATCGTCGCTCCAGTTGATGATATCTATCTTCTCGCCGCCGAGCTCGTCCACGATGGCGTTTACTCTTGCGCCGTTAAGACCTACGCATGCGCCTGTGGGATCAACATCGGGATCGTTTGAGCTGACAGCCATCTTTGTACGCTGGCCTGCTTCTCTTGCGATAGCGTTGATTGTAACGATACCGTCATGAACTTCCGTAACTTCGGCCTCAAAAAGACGTCTTACAAGCTCGGGATGAGTCCTTGATACGACGATCTTTGTGCCTTTCTGGGAGTTTTGAACGTCGAGCACATAGAACTTGAACCTGTCTGAAAGCCTGTAGTTCTCGCCTTTTATCTGTTCTTTCTCGGTAAGTACGGCGTCGCACTTTCCAAGGTTTACTGTGATGTTTTTACCGGAATATCTCTGGATGACACCGGTCACAACATCTCTTGATTTACCGGAGAACTGGTCAAAAATGGCCTTGCGCTCCTCTTCACGTATCTTCTGGATAACAACCTGCTTAGCCTTCTGAGCCGCGATACGGCCGAAGTTCTTGGGAGTTACCTCGATAAGAACACTGTCGCCGATAGCAAATTTCTTTCTGGGGTGAGCCTTTTTAGCCTCCTCCATGGTAGCCTCAAGAGCCTTGTCGGTCACTTCCTCAACAATGGTCTTGTTGGCATAGACCTTTACGACACCTGACTCTCTGTCGATGTTCACGCTGATGTTGTCAGCGTTCTTGAACTCATTCTTGCAAGCTGTAAGGATGGAGTTCTCGAGAGTTTCAAGGAGGATCTCCTTGCTGATGCCTTTCTCTCTTTCGATCATGTTTAATCCTTCGATCAGATCTCTTTCTGCAACATTTTTGTTTTCCATTTCTTTCTCCTTTATCTATACGACTTTTTCAATCGTTTGATCTATTTTTGTTCCGGCTTAAAAGCGGACCGTAAGGCGCGCCATGGCAATATCCTTTTTCTCGAAAGTATATTCCTTTTTGCCTTCTGTGATGGTGATGGAGGTTTCGGTGTTTTCCTTGAGGAAACCGGTGAAATCCTTGCGTTTTTCAACAGGCTTAAAGAGCTTTACATCTATCTCTTTTCCTACGCTCCTCACATAATCCTTTTCTTTTTTAAGCTGACGCCCAAGCCCCGGAGAGCTTACTTCGAGGATGTACGCATCCGGGATGAAGTCCTCTTTGTCCAGAAGGTCGCTCAGTTTCCTGCTCACAGCCTCGCAGTCGTCGATAGTGATCCCGCCTTCTTTGTCGATATAGGCGCGAAGGTAATAATCAGAACCTTCTTTCACATATTCAACGTCCACAAGTTCAAAGTTTTCAGCATCGGTGATGGGCTTTACCATCGCTTCAAAACGTGCTTCGTATTCTTCTTTTTTGCTCATTTTGCCACCCTCCTTACCGGCTTTTGGCTTGCGCCTTGGCCCTTTACAAAGAAGAAGTGGACTTGCGTCCACTTCTTACAACTCAAAATCACATGTATACATTAACATAAGAAGATAATTAAAGCAAGTGTTTTTTTATAGGATTTATAAACACTATTTTATCTTCACGACGTGTACCGTACATTCCAGCCTCCGGCCGTTAATGACGGCATATATCTTGGTGTACCCGAGTTTCTTTGCGATAATGCTGCCGTTTGATACTTCGGCGATCTCCTGATTGTCCACATCCCAGCGGACATTGATGCCGCTTGCACCAAGACCGTCAACGGTAAGCGGGATAAGGAGTGTCGTGTACTGCTGAAGTTCTACGTATGTACGGCTAAGGCCGAGTACGTAAACCTTTATGGTACCCTTAAGACCGGTTTCCGTCATTATCGAAACGTTTGCTGTACCAACGGATTTAGCAACAATATGGCCTGTGTTCTGGTCAACTGTGGCAACTATGGTATTATCGCTGCTCCAGCTTACAGTCTCCGTTGTGTTGTTGGGAACAAGCGCATACTGCACTGTCCTCTCTTCGCCGGGGATAAGGACCAGTTCAGATTCAGCAAACTTGATCGCTGTAGTATAAACAGGCGCGATAACATTTATATAGCATATGGCCGATACGCCGCTTGTATCATCTGCAGATGCCCTTACAACAGTGCTTCCGGGATTGAGGGCCGTTACAACACCGTTCGGGTTAACGATGGCGATCTGCTCATTATCTGAAGTCCAGATAACGTTCTTGTAGGTGGCGTTATCATCGGAAACAGTGGCTTTTATCGTGTAGCTGTGGCCCTGCACAAGAGTGATGTAGGTAATATCAAGCTCTATACGCTTTACAAGCTCGCAGACTATAACTTCGCAAAGGTCTTCCGCTCCGCTTCCGTCCGCAGCCGTACAGTAGATGGTTGCTTCGCCGAGGGAAATACCGCGGATACGTCCGTTTTCATC
>JAGDCQ010000249.1 GCA_017958465.1 Lachnospiraceae bacterium | reverse complement strand
TAGTCTCTCGGAGTGCTTATCATAAGGATCCTGTGTGTGTCCATGTTCACAACACAGAGGATGTTAACATCACTCCTGCTGGCGGTGTTTGGAGGGCCAAAAGTATCAATGCCGCTCAGGTACGCAGTGAAAACGTTTTTGTTCCCGTAAACCCAATTTGACTTATCCACTAACATACCGTCAAAGGTGTAAGCAAGACCTGTATAAGGAGTAGGGGTAGGAGTGTCCCTAGGTGTGGGTGTCGCAGTCACACCCGGAGCAAGCGTAGGCTCCGGCTCACTGGGCGTAGGAGTAGGCACAGGTGTCGAGGAAATGACCATAGGAGGCAGCGTAAGCTCCTCATTGCCAATAACCCTCTTTTCCACGCTCACTTCGTAAAGCGAGTTCAGCTCCTCTGTGATCCCGTGAAGCTCCTCTATCCCCGATGCAATGGAAAGATAAGCGCTGTTAAGGATGATCGCGTCCACCTCTCCTGTTTTTAAGGCATTTACAAGGGAAACCACAGTAGGGTACCCATGAGCCTCAAACACGATCTTCTGGGATATTTCGCTCATGACTTTATTTGTGTTTTCACGGTCGGTATCCTCAAGGATGCCGTACTTTAAGTTGTTTGTATCGCCAAGCTCCGAAATATGCGCTTCCTTCAAGGAATAAACGCATATGGTGCTCTTCTGTATATCTATGCCGGTAATGTTTTTCACAGCGCCGTAAGTTTTCCCAAGGTATACGCTTATGACGATGAACATCACACCAAAGAATACGGCAAGGATCTTTCCCACCATACCCGGGACAAACCACTCCTGAAGGATGGCAAAGAGCCCCGCAAGGAGCAGAAAGGCTATGGCGAACAAGGAGATATAAAGCCCCGGCACAAAGCCTGTGACGCTTACCATCACAACAAGTATGATTATGGATATCAAAAAGAAACCGCAAAGGCAATAGCCCGTGTTTTTGATGAGCTTTTCTTTCCGCTCCTCGTCAAGGTTCTTAAAATATTCCTTCACCTTGCCAAAGAAGGAAACGCCTTTTTCCTTTGCAGGGGCCGCAGGGGCAAAACTGCCCTCTTCTTTCCCTTCCTTGTCATCCCCTTCGGGATCGGAAGTATCTGTATCTTCTTTATCCTCTTCTTTTTCTTCCGGACCGTCGTCAAGTATATCCTCAGAAAGCTCTTCAAGAATGTCGTCGTCATCCTCTGAAAGAATGCGCTTAACATCGGTCTCGATCTCGCTTCCGGAGCTGTTTTCCGGTTCATCGGCAGCCTTTTCAACGTTCCTTGAGATCTCGGCAAAAAGGTCCTCTTCGGCTCTTTTTGCTTCCTCAATCTCGTTTTTTGTCTCCTTTGCCATCTCAAGCCAGGAGCTCTTATCCGATCCGGTCTTTACATTATCCTCTTCGGCAGGAGTAACTGCCGGATCCTGCGCGTTTCCGGCCGGGTTCTCAACATTGTTCACTTTTCCGGAAGAATGGTGCTTCTTGCGCTTCTTACTCATTTCATTTGCTCCAGCTTATTTAGACCTGCCGCTCCCTTGGGGAGGCTTAGTCTTTTAGTTCTTTGATGCCTTATAGGTGGGAACGATCTGTGCCACTTTAGCCTTTATATGCTCATCATCCTGGCAGCAGGCGTCATAAAGCTCCTGAAGCTCCTGATTGAACCTGTCGTAGTCCATTACGATGGGCTTTCCGATGTGGATAAGACCGTTATCGGTGTTCTGCAGGCCCTCTTCATCCATCAGCATCTCTTCGTAAAGCTTCTCGCCGGGACGCAGGCCTGTGTATTTTATCTCTATATCCACATCCGGAGTATAACCGGAGAGGCGGATAAGGTTCCTTGCAAGTGTATCGATCTTTACGGGCTCGCCCATATCAAGGACGAAGATCTCGCCGCCCTTTGCGTAAACAGAGGCCTGAAGCACCAGGGAAACAGCTTCGGGAATAGTCATGAAATAGCGGATGATATCCTTATGCGTAACTGTAACGGGGCCGCCTTCTTCGATCTGCTTTTTGAAAAGCGGGATAACGGAACCGTTGCTTCCGAGCACGTTTCCAAAGCGCACAGCCGCAAAACGGGTGGTGCTCTGGGTAGCGTTCATCATCTGGATGACCATCTCGCAGAGACGCTTGCTGGCACCCATGATGTTTGTGGGGTTTACAGCCTTGTCTGTCGAGATGAGGATAAACCTCTCTGTGCCAAAAGCGGCTGCAGCCTTTGCTGTCTTATATGTACCGAAAACGTTGTTCTTTATAGCTTCGTTGGGACTGTCCTCCATAAGGGGCACATGTTTGTGGGCCGCAGCATGGAACACAACCTCAGGCCTGTATTTCTCGAAAATAGAATTGATCCTGTGAGTATTTCTTACAGAGCCGATCAGCACTTCCATATTTAGTGACGGGAACTTGCGCCTCAGCTCCTGCTGGATATCGTAGGCGTTGTTCTCGTAAATATCGAAGATGATAAGCTGGCCCGGAGCGTGAGCTGCAATCTGCCTGCAGAGCTCTGAACCTATACTTCCGCCGCCTCCCGTTACAAGGATCCTCTTGCCCCTTAGGGTATCAAAAACGGAGTTAGAATCGATTACTATGGGATCGCGGCCAAGAAGGTCGTCGATGTTTACTTTTCTGAGACGGCTCACAGAGACAGTATCGTTAACCAGCTGGTAAACGCCGGGAAGAATACGCACTTCCCTGCCCGTCTCCTGGCAGATGTTAACAAGATCTTTCCTGTCTTTTGTGGACATGGAAGGGATGGCGATAAAAATGATGTCGATCTTATATTTGTCCACCATCTCGATGATTTTTGACCTGTCACCCACTACCGGAACACCGGCAACGGTGCGGCCTATAATGCTTGCACGGTCATCTATGAAGCAAGCTGCGTAATAATCTATATATTTGCTGGTGTGGATCTCGTCGACAAGCATTTTGCCGGCCTCTCCCGCACCAACGATCATTACGGACTTCTGTCCGTCTTTGTGCTTGGTCATATACTCCACCGCAAACATGCGGGAAAGTCTGTAGAAGAACCTTGCAAATACCGCAAATCCCATACGGAAGATGCAGACCATGACGTAGTAACTGCTGTTCATCTTGAGATTCAGCAGCGTAGTCATGCCAAACTCGATACCTTCGCAGAAAAGGCAGCAGAAAACGATATTGAAGACTTCATTAAAGCTTGCGAGATGCCATACACTGTGATACAGACGCCCAAGGAAATACACAAGGATGATGATGGCAGTGCTGTAAGGCATATACTTTATGAAATGATCCATCAGGTTCTGGGGGATCTCCGAATATTTAAAATCGAAACGGATCAGAAGGCTTAAAAAACCTGCAATATTGATGGTGATGATATCATATATCACAAGCAGGGATGCCTTCAGAAAATGTTTATCTCCGGTCTTTTTCATATCTGTCTCCGTGGAAATATTAGGTAGTCAAACGTATTAATTATACTTTAAGGAAAGTTATATTGCAATAACTTTTTTATTCACAGCTTTTCCGCCTGATCCTCTTTTTTCTCCTCTTCCGGGCTTTTCAGCGCATGGATACGCTTAAGGGCCACAAAGAAAAGCAGACTTGTAACACCCGCTCCCACGGCTGCTTCCGTAATGGCAAGGTCCGGACTTTCAAGCAGCATCCAGATGACGGACATAACAAGACTGTAAGCCATAAAAATGATGATCCCCGTAAGGATGTTTTTTGTAAATGCAACTGTGACCGCGCATACGATCAGGATCAAAAGCAATAATATCGCGAATATTTCCATAATGATTCTCCCCGGATTTTGAAAGACAGGCCAAAGCCCAAAACAAAGGTATCAGGTGCGATCCTCGTAGTGGATCGACTTCTTCCCCTGCTCTTTTCCGTCGTGTTCTTCAACAACATGCATGAGCTTTGTGATAAGATGGCCTGAAACAGGGCTTGCAAACCAGAAAAATACGATGATCAAAAGCATCTTTGCGGATGCAAAAGTCAGGCCGCTCCTGACCATAAGCCCCGCAAGCACCAGCAGTATCCCGAGGGTGTCTCCGGCGGCAGCCGCATGCATCCTGTTCATGCAGAAATCGAACCTGTACAGGCCCGTTACTGCAGAAGCAAATATAAAAAGTCCAAGAACTATGAGTGTGGACGATACACCAAAAACTATCCAGTCTACCATTGTATTCTCCAAAAATGAGGTTTAAAAACTATTTTGTGGGTGTTGTCTCAGTATCTGCGTGTGTCAGCTTTGCTCCCACGGTACTGCTCACAGCCGCAGTGGCAAGGGACTCCGCCTGAACAGCCTCGCTCTGGGCCCTTTCGGAAGCCTCCTTCTCACGCTTAAGGCGCTCCTGCTCTATCCTGTTCTTATAAACGCCGCTGTAGATCTTGGTAAGCACCACCACAGCAAGAAAGCTGATCAGGGCATAAAGGATTGCAACATCCAGCAGATAGTCCTCGTTAAGGTAGGAGGCCAGCACGCAGACAGTACAGATAACAAGCGTGCCTACAGAGTTGATACCCACTATCCTGTCCGCCAGCAAGGGTCCTTTTATAACCCTCACGAACACAAGCAGGATAAAGATAGCTATCACGATAAGAATGGCGATATTAAAGTATTTATATGCATCTTCGATGTTCAAAGCGTTACCTCTGGTCCGGATCCTAGATAGTTTCAAAGATCATTTCTTTGCTGTCTTCTGCTCTATCTTAAGAAGATATTTCGTAAAAATGTTCTCGTTAAAATCGCAAACAAAGCGCTCGTCCAGGCAATGTACCGTAAAATGGTCCCCTTCGAGCTCCACTGTAATGGTGCCCGGAGTAAGCGTTATGGAATTCGCAAGGGCAACCCTTGCAAACTCGCTCTTCAGCGGGGTCTTAAAGGACACAAGGACTGGCTTTGGCTTATAGCCGAACTTAAAGACCATGCCTATCACCTGGAAGTTCGCAAGGAAGATCTCTTTTACAACGATCCCCGCGTAAACCAGGTAATACCCTATGTACCTGTAGCTCCTTACCTCTTTTCCAAGGTCGTAGCCCAGGAACTTCCACGCAAAAAGCGACATGACACCTGCAATGACAGCGCCGAAGATACATATCTCAAGGGTTATTTTCCCGTTCAAAATCAGGAAGAATATGAAAAACAAAAGCGGCATATATAAAACTCCTTTGGTACGGGGCTACCTGTCCCATTTGTCGCAGAGGGAATTGATCTGGTCTGCAAACTTCCCAAGATCCTTGTTGGCTCCGCCCTCGTTGTGGTTGATAACTGCCATAAGGCGCTCTCCCGCAGCGATAAGACGTGCAAACACAGCGGAAACCTTGCGTTTTTTGTCGTCCTTCTTGTCCACGAGCCGGACACCGAAAGCCTCATTTATAAACTCACCGCGGATAAGGTCAAAATCAGTCCCCGAGTAAGGCGCGTAAGAGTCAAGGCCGTACTCATCCCGAAGGACACCCGCAAACTTCTCCGTGACAGCATCTTCACCATGTACCACAAAAACTTTCTTAGGCTTTTCGTCGAAGGCCGTTACCCATCTGATAAGGCCGTTCTTGTCTGCATGGCCGGAAAAGCCTTCAAGCACTGAAATAGTGGCAAGAACTTCAATCTCCTCGCCCATGAGCTTAACTGACCTTACGCCGTCAAGGATAAGACGGCCGAGAGTCCCGTTTGCCTGGTAGCCTACAAAGAGTATGGTACTCTCCGGCTTCCAGAGGTTATATTTCAGGTGGTGCCTGATACGTCCGGCATCGCACATACCTGATGCAGAGATGATTACCTTTGGTGTGTCGTCGAAATTGATAAGTTTCGATTCATCGCTGGTGATGGCATAGCGCAGGCCCGGGAAAGTAAGGGGGTTGATCCCCTGTTTAGCGAGCTCGAGAGCCTCTTCATCGAAACACATATCCATGTTGCGGTTGAAGATGGTGGTAGCTTCGATGGCAAGGGGGCTGTCCATGTAGACCTTGAAATTGCCGTGCCCGGTCACAAGCCCCTGCTGTTTTATTTTTCTGAAGTAGAAAAGCATCTCCTGTGTCCTGCCTACAGCAAAAGCAGGGATAACAAGGTTTCCGCCCTTGTCGAGGGTTTCCTGGGTGATCCTTGCAAGCTCCGAAACATAGTCGGGGTGTTCGCTTGAATGTAACCTGTCACCGTAAGTGGACTCCATTACAACGTAGTCCGCATGTTTAACGTAATCAGGCTCCTTGATGAGCGGAGTAAGGTCGTTTCCGATATCGCCGGAGAAAACAACAGTCCTCGTAGCACCGTCTTCCTTCATTGTAACGGTGATACTTGCGGACCCCAGAAGGTGGCCCACATCCGTAAAGCGGATGGTGATCCCCTCCGCTACCTCAATGTCTGTATTATATGCATAGCCCTTGAAGAGCTTGATAACTCCCAGGGCATCCTTCATCTCGTAGAGAGGATCCACGCTCTTTCTGCCGGCCCTCTTGCCCTTCTTGTTGTGCATCTCGACTTCTGCAGTCTGGATATGTGCGGAATCACGCAGCATGATATCGCACAGCTCGCAGGTAGGCTGCGTAGCGTAGATAGGCCCGCGGAACCCCCTTGCGTAAAGCCACGGAAGCATACCCGTGTGGTCGATGTGGGCATGGGTAATGAGCACAAAGTCCACATCTGCAGCGTTAACAGGGATCTCCTTGTTTTCAAAAATATCTTCTCCCTGTTCGAGACCACAGTCCACAAGAAAGCTCTTCCCGCAAGCTTTGACATAATGACATGAACCTGTAACTTCGTGTGTTGCTCCGATGAAGGTAAGCTGCATACACTTCTCCTTTATGCATATTACATTTTGTATGAATATTATAGCATATTTATCGGTATAAACCCATAAAAATATTAAAAAAAGACCCCGGGAAGATCACTTCTCCGAGGTCTAGCTTTTGATTATTTATGATTCCTTGTTAAAAACTCGGGAATTTTTACAAACTGTTCACTTGTGCTTGAAGGCCGTACAGTCTTTGTCTGAGGCTCGGGAGCCTTGGTACTTGCGGGAACCGCCGTTGAAGGTGCCGGTGCGGGATTAACATTGACCGGTGTGGCGGGCGCTGTATACGTAGGCGCGGGCTTAACTGTTGTATTGCCGGCAGGCGCATGGAGCGGAGCTCCTGTGTAGTTGAAACCGAAATCTGCGGCTCCTGTTGAGGGCTTATTTACACCAAGCCTGCTCCCGCTGAGGAACGTAGGGGTGTTAACGGCAAAAGCACCGTTGGAATTAAGCCCTGTAGCAATGATCGTGATGGAGCAGTAATCCGGAACGGAATCATCATAAACGGCACCAAAGATGCAGTTTGCACCGTCGCCCGCGAGCTCTTCCACAACCTGTGCGGCTTCGCTTGCTTCGATAAGTGTGATATCGCCGGAAACGTTGATGATAAAGTCTGTAGCGCCTTCGATACTGGTCTCAAGGAGCGGGCTGGAAATAGCTTTCTGGATAGCCTGCTGTGCCTTGTCCTCGCCTGTAGCGGTACCGATACCGATATGTGCAACGCCCTTGTCCTTCATAACAGTCTGAACGTCTGCAAAGTCGAGGTTAAGGATACCGGGAACATTGATAAGGTCCGTGATACCCTGAACGCCCTGCTGGAGCACTTCGTCTGCCTTCTTTAATGCGTCCGGCATGGAAGTACGCCTGTCAACAAGGGAAATAAGCCTGTCGTTGGGGATAACGATAAGAGTATCCACAACTTCCTTAAGCTTTGCTATACCT
>JAGDCQ010000248.1 GCA_017958465.1 Lachnospiraceae bacterium | reverse complement strand
TGCCCAGGCCTGTCCCCTTGTCCACGTAGAACCGACAGCCATGCCTTGTCCGCCCTGAGTTTTTATAAACTCGCCTGTGGCAGGATCAAACTCCACAATGTGGTTAACGGAGCCGTCCTCACGGACAAAGTATTTGATGGCCGTATCCGCGTGCTTTACGGCTGCAAGCCTGTAGCGGGGGTCGTTAAGGTAGTCGCTCATCCTGTAAAGGAGCGGCAGGTTCATCATGCAGTCTATTATGGCCCAGCCTGCCCTGAGGCCGTCATCGTCGTTCCAGGCACGGAAAAAGCTGCCCGCAAGGTTAAAACGCCCAAGAAGGTTGTCTGCCGCCAGGCGGAGCCTGTTGAAAGCGGCTTTGCTCCCTGTTAGAGTGTGATCGGCGCCGGCAGTGGGAAGCCACTTGAACCCGTTATCGTGATCAAGTCCTGCGGCTATCATAAGGTCGGCGTCAAGCTGCTCCTCATTCTTAAGAGCCTTTTCCTTGAAGAGCTCTTCTCCCGTGGCATTGAAAAGCTGCCACATCATTCCGCCCCAGAAGCCGTTTGTCCACCAGCATATATTCTTTTGTGTCTGATCGTCAAAAACGCCGTTTGCTGCGGTGTAAGGGATCTTTTCCCCTGAACGCCCGGCAACTTCGCGCATCTTAAGCTTGATCTTATCAGCAACATCCCTGGCAAAACCTGCGTTATCAAGGCTTCCGCCGGAAATTAAACCACGGTTTAATTTTACAGAATCCATTCGCTCCTCCTTAAGATCATATCATCCCTTACATATTCCCATATCAGAAAGCCCTTTGCAAGCAAAACATTTCTTTAGAACAGCATTGTTATGAGCCTTGTGATGACTGCCGCAACCCATGCTATCGCGCACTGCCACAGCACAAGAGCAATGGCCCATTTGTGGCCGAGCTCCCTTTTGACGGAAGCCACAGCAGCAACACAGGGAGTGTAAAGCAGCGAGAATATAAGCAGTGAAATGGCTGTCGCCGGAAGCATCATGCCGGCTACGCTTTGCCCAAACAGGATCTCAAGAGTTGAGACCACGCTTTCCTTTGCGATAAAGCCTGTGATCAGGGATGTACATATCCTCCAGTCACCAAGCCCCGCAGGTGCCATCACGGGTGCGATCAGCCCCGCCACAAAGGCAAGGATACTGTCGCTCTGGTCCTCCACAAGAGCAAGGGACGGCGAGAACGACTGCAGCAGCCAGATAACGATCGTCGCAACAAAGATGATCGTGAACGCCCGCTGGAGGAAGTCTTTCGCTTTCTCCCACAGCAGTCGCAGAACGTTGACCGCTCCCGGGAGCCTGTAGTTTGGCAGCTCCATTACAAAAGGCACTGCTTCGCCCTTGAACAGAGTGTGCTTAAACAGGATGGCCACAAGGATCCCGATGCAGATACTGAGCATATACAGCCCTACGGTGATAAGCGCCTTGTAGCGCGGGAAAAAGGCATCCACAAAGAACATATATATCGGGAGCTTGGCGGTGCAGCTCATAAACGGTGTGAGCAGGATAGTCATCCTTCGGTCGCGCTCGCTCGGCAGCGTCCTTGTGGACATTACGGCGGGAACCGTACAGCCGAAACCGATCAGCATTGGAACTATGCTGCGGCCCGAAAGCCCGAGTTTCCTGAGGGCTTTGTCCATGAAAAACGCAACACGCGCGATATATCCGCTGTCCTCAAGCAGGGACAGGAAGAAGAACAGGGTGACTATTATGGGAAGGAAGCTTAACACGCTTCCTACGCCCGCAAAAATCCCGTCAAGAATAAGGCCCTTAAGCACTTCGTTGACGTTTGCGGCGTTCAGTGCGTCAGAGACAAGGCCCGTCAAGGCGTCGATCCCGGTTTCCAGGAGCCCCTGCAGCCCGCCGCCTATCACATCAAAAGTCAGCCAGAACACAAGGGCCATGATCACGATAAAGATCGGGATCGCCGTCCACCTGCCGGTAAGGACCCTGTCAATGCGCTCGCTCCGGATCCTCTCGTTGCTTTTCGCCGGTTTGTGCACACTTGCGGCGCAGATCTTCTCAATAAAGCAGTAGCGCATATCCGCAATGGCGGCGCTCCGGTCAAGGCCGCGTTCCTTTTCCATCTGCAGGACAATGTGTTCCACAGTTTCAAGCTCGTTGTCATCAAGCTCGAGTTTATCGGCGATGCGCTTATCCCCTTCAATAATCTTGCTTGTTGCAAAGCGCAGAGGGATACCCGCCCTTTTTGCATGGTCCTCTGTAAGGTGCTCCACGGCATGCAGACAGCGGTGCACTGCGCCGTTATGGTCTTCCTCGCTGCAATAATCCTGGTCCACAGGAGCCTCGCGGTAGTGGGCGACATGAACCGCGTGCTCTATAAGCTCGTTTATACCGTGGTTCTTGGCTGCGGAGATCGGCACCACAGGAACGCCGAGGGCCGCCTCCATCTTGTTTATATCAACTGTACCGCCGTTCGCGGTAACTTCGTCCATCATATTAAGGGCGACAACCATTGGGATCCCCATCTCAAGCAGCTGCATGGTAAGGTAGAGATTCCGCTCGATATTGGTGGCGTCCACGATGTTGATGATGGCGCAGGGCTTGTTGTTCATGACAAAATCCCTTGAAACAAGCTCTTCGCTGCTGTAGGGCGACATGGAATAAATGCCCGGCAGGTCCGTTATCAGAGTGTTTGGATGTCCTTTGATCACGCCGTCTTTCCGGTCCACAGTTACGCCCGGGAAGTTGCCTACATGCTGGTTTGAGCCCGTAAGCTGGTTGAAGAGCGTGGTCTTGCCGCTGTTCTGGTTACCGACCAGTGCAAATGTAAGCACAGTGTCATCGGGAAGCGGGTTTTCATGAGTCTTGTCGTGGTATCGTCCACCTTCACCAAGGCCGGGGTGCTCCGTCTTTGAGTCTTTTGAGACTCTTGCAGGATCGTTTTTGCCGGCCCTTCCGGCCTTTCCTGACTGTTCAGCGGGAACAGGTTCTTCCGCCGCTTTGCCGGCCGGCATTTTATCAACCATTATCTTTGCGGCGTCATCAAGCCTGAGAGTAAGCTCGTAGCCGCGTATCTTGATCTCCACAGGATCGCCGAGAGGAGCAAACTTCACAACAGTCACTTCCGTTCCGGGGATTATGCCCATATCGAGAAAGTGCTGGCGCAAAGCTCCTTCGCCGCCGATTACAGTAACAACGGCAGTTTCGCCGATCTTAATATCCTTAAGTGTAGTACTCATATTCCCTCCGGATCCACAATTAGACGCATCTGACTTATCGGCACAGAGATTAGCACATGTATGATGATATGTCAAGGATACCGGGGAGCATTCGATTTGTTGTTTTTTTTCGATTTTGTGATATAATATTTAATGAATTTCTGTGTGCTCTGTCGATTTTTCGAGCATTGATCCCGGGAGGATATCCGTCTGTGAACAGCTTCTTCAGAAAAATAGATAAATACAGCATATACCGCGCACTCATCATCGCGGGTTGCATAATCCTGAATGTTGGGCTCTATTTTACCGCAAACAGGTTCAACCTTCCGTTGTACCTCGACACCGTCGGAACCATTACTATAGCTATGCTCTGCGGCACCTTCCCCGGTGTCTTCACCGCTGTAGCTACAAACTTTATCTGTGAGATATTCGCCCCGGATTCCGTCTACTACTCTTTTATCGGTATCGTCATCGCGCTTATCACCTCCTGGTTCTTCAAAAATGAAAAACACAAGGTCAGGAAAAACATCATATTCCTGGTCGGAGCGCTCGCGTTGGCAGGCGGCGTGCTCGGAACTGTCTTTCAATGGCTCTTGCTTGGCAATGTTCAGTTCGGATATATTGCTGAAGCCGCAAGGTCCGTGTCGGGCTCCGGCAAAGTGCTTTATTTCCTGGTATCCATGGGCTTTATCCTTGTCATAAATATTGTGGACAAGGGTATAGCGCTCGGCGCAGCCGCAGGGATAGTCCATCTCATCCCGAAAGAGACACGTTTCAAGATAAGGACCAGCGGATGGAAGCAGTCGCCACTGTCCCTTAAAGATATGA
>JAGDCQ010000026.1 GCA_017958465.1 Lachnospiraceae bacterium | reverse complement strand
GCAAGGAGCTGGGACCATCCGAGAAGCCCGCAGATGCCGCTTGTCGCAAGGATAAAAGCGATAGTTATCGCAAGGCGGTTTCCGCGTCCCGTGAACCACTTGCAAAGGACGACCATGCCAAGTCCAAGTACTGCGCCTATGCCAAGAGCCCCAAATATCTCGGCTAAAGGCTTCAAAACAGTAGTCGTGAAGGAAAAGGCGCCGCTCGACTGCAGTGCCTTTGCAACAGCCACCGAAAGGCCGAAGGCCATAAGTGCGGCAGCGTCGTCAAGGGCTACAACGGGAAGGAGCGTATCCGTCACCGGACCCTTCGCCTTGTACTGACGGACTACCATAAGAGTTGCAGCGGGCGCAGTGGCAGCCGCTATGGCTCCGAGCACCACCGAAAAGGCGGGATCCGCCCCTGTGATAATGAGCACAAGGTCCACAACGATCACCGCACCGACAGCCTCAAGTATGGCGATTATCACCGGCGATTTTCCGACTTTCTTAAGAAAACTGATCCTGAACTCGGCACCTATCGAAAATGCGATAAAACCGAGGGCAATTTCAGAAATAAACCCCAGGCTGTCCAGCGTATCCGCCGGAATGACCTTAAGGCAATAAGGCCCGAAAATAAGACCTATCACCAGATACCCCGTAACATTCGGAAGTTTAACTACCTTCATCAGCTTGCTCATTAACAGGCAGAGCATTAGCGCGAGCGCCAGATAAAGATATGTCATTCCCATTATTTGCTTCCGAGTCCTTCCACGTAGGTGATGGGCATTGCGAACATAATTCCCGTATTCGGTGCCGCTATGTCACCCACAACTTTTTTGATCACGGACCTGGTGACCTCCACCTGGTCCTCAGTTTCCGCAAAGAGCATTACTTTGCAGGATTCTTTTTCTTCCCCCGCAAGAATGCTGCGGAGTGCCCCGAACATAGGGATATCCTCCATGTTCACCAGTTTCTCGGCCATCCCTGTCCCGTCAAGGATCGTGGCTCCGGTTATGCCCCGGTTTGCCAGGGCGTGCATAAGCTCATCAAAGAGTTCGGTGCGCTTAAGTATCAGCACCAAAAGTTGCATTTCTATCGTCTCCAATCGATTTATATTAATGTTTAGAATGTTTCCTGTTTTAGCCGGGCTCAGTGGATATGCTCGGTGATAAGCGCCCACACGCCGCTGTCTTCCTGTCCAAGCCTCCAGGCCGCCACACCGGCAAGCTCCGCATCGCGGACCTGCTCAAGCTTTGCGCGCATGGATTCAAGGTCTTCGTTCCAGAGCTTGTAGGTTGTGTCACCCTCGTCCGCTGTGTAGTAGTACTGGGCGATATCCTCGTACCAGTTGCCCTGAAGGTTGTGGTCCTTTATAAACTTTGCCGCTTCCGGCATAGTTGCTGTATCGCTGTAAGTCCTGTGGTTGCCGTCCGTAAGCTGCTCGACGCGCCATATCCTTGTGTAGAAGGGCAGGCCGATGACGATCTGGTCCTTGTTCACCTTCTTCATGGTATTGGCGATAGCCGTCTTTATGTAGGTGAGGGAGGATACGGAGCCCGCCTCGGAGCCCACATAGTGCTCGTCGTAAGCCATTATCACGATATAATCCACAAACTCACTCTGCTCGTTTATATCGTAATATGCGTTGAAATCGAAGGGTACAAAGTTGTCCACCGACAGGTAAAGGTCCTTGAGCCTGCAGGCAACCGAAAGCTCTCGGATAAACTGGAGATAGTGGGGGCCCGTTGCCTTCGCGATATTCTCGAAGTCGACGTTTATGCCGTCAAAGCCGTATTTATCGGCCGCGTTCATAATGTTCTTTATGAGGACAGCACGTTTTGTCCTGCTTGAAAGCAGCTTCTCTTCGTTGATCTTCAGCTCGTTGGTGCCGGGATGGAAATTGCTCACGAGAGCCCAGACCTGCATCCCGTTGTCGTGGGCGTATTTTACGTAATCCGCGGAAGCTCTGTCGTCCAGGGCACCTTCCTCGTCCTTAAGGTTGAACCAGGTGGGCGAAAGGATGTTGATCCCGCTTGTGTTCTTCATAAGCTTCTGGATGTCATTGTTCTTATCTCTCGCGATGATCACGTTCCAGACAAGGTTTATCTTGCCCTCGAAAGTCTTATGGGAGTACGCGGGCTCCTTGTAGGAGCTTTCAAGAGTCTCAAAATACGAGTCTTCAAGGCACTTTTCGTCCACATAAGCAAGCACGCCGTCCTCTGTCAGCGCAAGGAGGAAGCCGTTCCTGTTTGCGCCGTTTGAGTCCGTAAGCTCAAGCTTCGTGCCCACAGGCAGCTCCTTGAGCACTTCGCCCTTAACGTTGCCTGCAGCGCGCAGCTGCGTATCCTTTGAAACCTTCGCAAAAAGGTATTCGCTCCATTTTGAACGGATCACGACACGGTTAGGATCAAAGAACATGTCAACCGTTATATTTAAGGCATCTTTTGCATAATCGTATGCGATGTATTTTACTTCGTCTATTTCCCTTAAGATCACATAATCCACGGGAACTTCGATACCGTCCTGCCCGGAGCCTTCCTCGACAAACCCGTCTTCGGCCGTATAAAACTTCTTTTCCGGTTCGATGATCTCTATCCGGGTCCCTGTTGTGTAGATGAGCTTGCCGATGCCCTCATCCCAGTAAAAGCGGTCGTTCTTTGTGCTCACGTAATCGAGAGGGAGGTAAAGGTGTCCGTCCAGATACGGATAATACTTGTCCTTTTCCCTGCCGTTTTCGAATACCAGCATTTTGTCGCTGTCCACTTCATAATACTCTCTGAGTTCCATGGTGTCGGTACCGAGTTTGTTTCTCTCCTGGAACCAGCCTATCACTATATATACCGCGATGCCTATAAAAACAAGCACCACTGCTGCGCTTACAAGATCCTTTAATTTCATAGAACGGTTACTCTTTCCCCTCTGTAAACATTTGATGATGATTATAGCACAAAAATAAAGCCTTCGCAAGATAGAGTGACGCGACGAACAAATATTTGTAGGGGGATCGAGTCACAGTCCTGCAAAGGCCTTATAAGGAGAACCGTCTGCCTGTGTAGTTTTTGATGTATGCAGTTGTTGTCAGTATGCAGACAAAAGTTTTCCGTACAGAATCTCGTTCTGCGGTGTGTTTTGGAAAGGGTCGGGATTATAGTCCGGCCATTCCATATTTACGGAAAGCGCCTTGAGATCTTTTGGTCTTTTCCTCTCCGAGAAGTTTACGAGAAGCCACCAGCCCCGCGGAGAAACAGCAGCTCTTGCCAGCCGTTCGACTATACTCCTCCTGTCCTCTCTCCAGGGAGCGGCATCCGTGATGATAAGCTTAAGGTCGCACCTTAAGAACTCCTGCATCCGTTTTCCGGCTCCAAGGCCAAGATCGAAGATACAATGATCGTAGTTTCCGTTTCTGGCGATGGCAGATGCTTCCACGCCCGCTCCGGGGTAAAGACTGATCCCCCTGAAGCGGACAGGCCCTGCACCGCCCGATGATCTTTTTTCTACAAAACACGAAAGGTTCCCGTTTTCAGACAGATCAACAAGTGCCACATCTTTACCGCTGTCTGCCAGGGAAAGCGCAAGGTTTAGCGCCATATGGGTAGCTCCCGCGCCATGGTGGGTTCCCACTATCCCGATGGTCTTCCTTTGGATATCCCTGTTTTTTCGCCTTCCCGAAAAGATCCCGGCTCCCTTGAACGCCTGTTCAAAGGCAGCTCT
>JAGDCQ010000247.1 GCA_017958465.1 Lachnospiraceae bacterium | reverse complement strand
GAGCCCGGTGTCGGCAAAACTGCGGTTGTTGAAGGCCTTGCGCAGCGTATTCTTGCGGGGGATGTTCCGGATTCCCTTAAAGATAAGACGATCTTCTCGCTTGCTATGGGCGCGCTGGTTGCGGGCGCTAAGTACCGCGGCGAGTTTGAGGAACGTCTGAAGGCTGTCCTTGAGGACGTTAAGAACAGTGACGGCAAGATAATCCTCTTTGTGGATGAGCTTCATCTCATCGTCGGGGCCGGAAAGACCGATGGCGCGATGGATGCCGGAAATATGCTCAAGCCTATGCTTGCGCGCGGTGAGCTGCACTGCATCGGTGCCACCACCCTTGATGAATACAGGAAATATATCGAGAAAGATAAAGCTCTTGAGCGCCGTTTCCAGACTGTGCTCGTCGAAGAGCCGTCCGTTGAGGACACTATCTCCATCCTTCGTGGTATAAAGGAGCGTTACGAGCTCTTCCACGGCGTAAGGATCTCGGATGGCGCGCTGGTTGCCGCTGCTACGCTTTCAGACCGCTACATCACCGACAGGTTCCTGCCGGATAAGGCCATCGACCTTGTGGATGAGGCCTGCGCTATGATAAAGACAGAGCTTGATTCTATGCCCGCCCAGATGGACGAGGACCGGAGAAAGATCATGCGTCTTGAAATAGAGGAAGCAGCCCTCAAGAAGGAAGAGGACAGGATGAGTAAAGAGCGTCTTGTTGAGCTTCAGAAGGAGCTTGCTAACCTGCGCGAGGAGTACAACGCCGCCGTAGCAAGATGGGAGAGCGAAAAGCAGGAAGTAGACAAGACACGCCAGATCAAAGAAGAAATTGAAAAAGTCAACAACCAGATAAAAGAAGCCGAGCGCAACTACGACCTTAACAAGGCCGCAGAGCTTGAATACGGCAGGCTTCCCGAACTTAAGAAACAGCTTCACGAAGCAGAAGAAAAGAAGAAGGAAGGCGAGGCCGACAGGCTTTTGCAGGAGGACGTTGAAGAGGATGAGATCGCAAAGATCATCTCCCGCTGGACGGGTATTCCTGTTGCGAAGCTTACAGAGGGCGAGCGTAAAAAGACGCTCATGCTGGCAGAACAGCTCCACAAGCGCGTTGTGGGCCAGGATGATGCCATCACCCGCGTTTCCGACGCGATCCTCCGCTCCCGTGCGGGCATCAAGGATCCTTCGAAACCTATCGGTTCCTTCCTGTTCTTAGGCCCCACAGGTGTAGGTAAAACGGAGCTTGCAAAGGCTCTGGCGGAGGCGCTGTTCGACAACGAGGCCAATATGGTCCGTATCGATATGTCCGAATATATGGAGAAACACTCGGTTTCAAGGCTTATCGGTGCGCCTCCCGGATACGTAGGATACGACGAGGGTGGCCAGCTTACCGAGGCAGTCCGCAGAAAACCTTACTGTGTAGTGCTTTTCGATGAAGTCGAAAAAGCGCACGCGGATGTTTTCAATGTGCTCCTTCAGGTGCTTGACGACGGTCGTATCACGGATTCGCAGGGCAGGACTGTGGACTTCAAAAACACCATCCTTATCATGACTTCCAATATCGGCGCGCAGACGCTGCTTGCGGGGATAAACGATAAGGGTGAGATAGACGAGGCAGCGGCAGATTCGGTAATGGCGGAGCTTTCGCACCACTTCAGGCCCGAGTTCCTTAACCGTAGCGACGAGACCATCCTGTTTAAGCCCCTTACCGCGGACAATATCGCAGGCATCATGGATCTGCAGATCAACGGCCTTAACAAGCGCCTTGAGGACAGGAATATCCGTGTGGAGATCGGTGATGATGCCAAGAAGTATATCATCGACCACGCTTACGATCCGCTCTACGGCGCGCGTCCGCTCAAGAGATACCTGCAGAAGAATGTTGAGACCATTGCTGCAAGGCTTATCCTTGAGGGCAACCTTTCCGAGGGTAACACCATTGAGATGGTTGTAAAAGACGGGACTTTGGATGCAGTAGTGCATTGATCATATAGGACCACTACATTTTGTGGATATCACCCGGCAAACAGGGCGTCGCTTGTGGATAAGGCGGCGCCCTTAATGGTTTAAAATGTGGATAAACTCAGTAAAAACGCGGGTTTCACGAAATTGGGACCCGTGTAACACGCAACTACATATAGTGATTCTTTTGTTTAAAAACCACAAAATATAATATGAAAATGAATAAAAATACTTGACAGTTTCCACAAGATATGGTATAGTCAATGCCAGTGACAGGGTTCGTTCCGGAGCGGTGTTTGGGGAATGTTCTGGGACCGCCTGCGCATTATATTTTATGTTATTCAGGGGAGGACAACATGAGACAGCCGGCAAATATGTGTGCAATCAGAAACACAGTAGTAAGAAACGTAGGTCGTAAGGTAATGGTAAAATGCAACCGCGGCAGAAACAAATTTGACGTGGAGGAGGGTATCATCTGCGATACTTACCCGAGCGTTTTCCTTGTCCAGATCAAGGACGTTTACAACGACTGCTACAGGCTTAGGTCCTTCTCTTACAAGGATGTTCTGACAAAAGAAGTGGAGCTTGAACTCTGCGAAGAATGATCGGGGTTATTATAAAAGCGAGACCTTTTGGCCTCGCTTTTTTTAATATCTGAGAAGGACGAAAAGTCCTGGAAAGGTTTCAACGAGGTAAAAACATTGAAAAAAACGAGAAAAACTGCAGGTTTTGTTACGGCACTGGTGCTTGTGAGCCTGGTGTTTCTTCTGCTCCTTGAACTCTCCAAAAACACGCTGGCAGGGTGGGCTGTAAGCCTTCTTCTTATCGCGGGTTTTGTTGTTCTGAGGAGCATTTTGCTTAAAAGGGGAAGGTGGGGCAAAGGGAGCCTTGCTCTCGCGTGGCTTGGCTTTTTTGCCTGCCTTGCCGTAGTCTACTTTGTCACTGCTCCGCCTGTTAAACGTACACCCGCAGTGGAAGGTTTTGGCGTAAAGAAAACGGGTACTGTCACTGTTTCGGAGGGCAGCCTTACAGGCGTCTACAACAGGAAAGGCACTGTTGAGATATATGCGGGTATCCCCTATGCAAAGCCTCCTGTAGGAGACCTGCGCTGGAAGGAGCCCCAGGCCCCGGAAAGATACAACGGCGTGCTTGCCTGTGACACCTACGGCCCGCTTGCCATGCAGACCGTAAGGAATACGGTCATCAACTCCCTTTACGACCTTATAGGCTTTAAAAGGTTCAGCCTGAACCCTTTTGACAACTACAAAAAAGAGGTGAGCGAGGACTGCCTTTACCTGAACGTCTTCCGCCCCGCGGACTACAAGGGAGAGCCGCTTCCGGTTATCTTCTTTGTCCACGGAGGGTCCCTTACAACAGGGGATTCCAGTTACACAGAGTACAGGGGAGAGACCTTTGCTGAAAAAGGCGTTGTTTTTGTCAATTTCGCCTACAGGCTCGGGGTTTTCGGATATTACGCAAACAGCGAGCTTGCTGCTGAATCTCCTAACGGGACGACAGGCGATTACGGCCTTCTCGACCAGATACAGGCCCTTAAATGGGTACATGAAAACATCGCTGCATTCGGCGGGGATCCGGACAATATCACCATCGCAGGTGAGTCTGCGGGATCCTCGAGCGTAAACGCCCTTTGCGTTTCGCCACTCACTGAAGGCCTCTTTGTAAGGGCTATCGGGGAAAGCAGCTCCATAGTCGCAAAAAAGCCTTACCACACCTTCAGGACCGCGAATGCGGCTCTCGATACCGGAAAGAAGATAATGGCGGAGTTTGGAGCCAAAAACATAGCTGAAATGCGGGCCCTGCCGGCAGAAAAGCTTTTGACGACAAAATACGCCAACAGCGGGATGATGATAGACGGCTACGCCATCATCGAGCAGCCTTACCTTACCTACAAGAAGGGCAACAACCACGAAACAGCGCTCCTTAACGGCTTTAACGCAAAGGAGGGGGATGCCTTCCTGCTGAACTACAACGCGACAAAGGAAAACTATGTTTCGCTCCTTGAGCCCATCGCCGGGAAGTACGCAAATGAGCTTGCGGCCCTTGTGCCTCCGGGAAGCGTTACAAGGGACCAGAAGTTTGTGATCGATGCCGGCGGCGAGGCAAAAGGTGCGCTCTGCGAGACCTACAGCGCTGCCTGGTTCACGTACAGCCACTACCTTTGGAGCAACTACATGGCAGAGCTTGAAAGGCCTGTTTACGAGTATTATTTCACTAAAACAAACAAGAGCCTCAGCAATTTCCACGCCGGTGAGATGCCCTACGCATACGGAAACCTGTGGAGCAATGCCCGCGTCTACACCGACGAGGACCGCAAGCTCTCGGAGATAATGCAGTCCTACTGGATAAACTTTGCAAAGACCGGGGATCCAAACGGCGAAGGCCTTCCATACTGGGCTCCCGTCACCAAAGAGAACAAGCAGCTGATAGAGTTTAACACCGATGTAAAGATGATAGACGATCCTTACACGGAAATATACAAGATACTGGATAAATATCAGGGACAGTGATGTGACCGGAAATGGTCGGGCCTCTGTGCGAAAAAGGGCCTTCGGGCTCCATTTTTCGCCTGAAAACTTTTGACATTGTGAGCGTTTTATTATACAATATAGGATGGCTTATCAGAAAAGAAACAGAGGTGTGCTATGCCGGCTTCATACATACATATATGCGCTGCTTCGGATGCCGTTCTGAAATGGGCTCCGGAGGACGAAAAAATAAACCTGAACGCGGTGCTTGCCGGGGCAGAAGGCCCGGATCCGCTTTTCTATTCTTTTATCACGAAAAAGGGGGCGCAGTCGCTCCCGGATGTGGCTTCACGCATGCATAAGACAAGGACGGGCGCCTTCCTGGACGAGTTGGCCGGGAACGCTGGGAGCTCGCCCTTGCTGAAGTCATTTGTATACGGCTTTTTGTCGCATTACGCTACAGATACCGTGTGCCACCCCTATATCTATACAAAATCGGTGGCCGATGACGGGTCACTTAGCAACAACAAACATTGCAAATACGAGCACTCCGTGGAAACCTACGTTTACCGCAGAAAGGGTAACATGGTTGGCCTTCCAAAACAGCTTGAGGGGTATGCGAGGCTGTCCGGGGCAGAGAAAAAGGAGATCGCCGTATTGATGTCAAAGTCGATATCGGCGGTTTTCCCCGAGACTCCCGTAAGTGTCGCCGAGGTGCGAAAAAGCTTCAGGGACGCAGTGTTCTTCAGCAGGCTCCTCAGGAACTGTGCCTTAAAGAAACGGTCGCTGTTGCTTTCCATAGCAAAAAAACTGCCCATAGCCGGGCTTGTGGACTCCCACCTTCTTGTAAACGCGCCGGTCACTGCCTTTGACAAGCCTTTCGAGGTTTCCGGCTACAGATGGGAGGATATGCTCAACAAAGACCATAAGGAGTGGCGCTCCAGATGGGAGCCCGATGTTGTAAGGACAGAAAGCTTTGACGAGCT
>JAGDCQ010000246.1 GCA_017958465.1 Lachnospiraceae bacterium | reverse complement strand
CTAACAGTTAAGCAATAAGTTGGACAATAACCTGACTGGCTGCCAGATATATAGCCCATAATCTTATTGTAGTAGTAGGCTGACTCCTACTCGATTCGACGGGTCATCTCGCGTACGAAGTCCGCTCAATGACCGTTCACTCAGCCCTCGTCCAGCAAGCGAGCTTGCTGCCGAGGGCATTCGCTTATCGCACAAAAAAGAGATGTGACCCCGTCACATCTCTATCCTGAAATCTACGTAATTTCTGCCGTCTATTTCCCTGTTTTCCACCGTGATCGAACCTTTGTAGGAATTCACGATGCGCTTTGCGTTGTAAAGGCCAAAGCCCCTTGCATATTTATCCCCGGACTTTGTTGACCAGCCCTTTTCAAAAAACCGCTCGAAACGGCTCACGGGAACGACAGGATGCTCGTTCAGTATCTCGAAGATTATCTTGTCGTCGTCTTTGTTTGCCGTATTATAGCCTTCCGAGGAGATATACAGCTTTATATGGTTGTTGTCGTCATCACAGGCATCCACCGCATTGTCGATCAAAGTGCCGATAACTTCGATGATGTCACGCTCTCTCGAGCCCGTTACTATCGCTTCCGAGCCAAGCTCGACCTCAAACTCGATAGGCTTTATAACCGAACTCAGCTTTGTGTAGAGGAAGCCCGCAAGGACCTTGTCGCTAAGGCGGAGCAGCGGCAGATAATTGTTCTTTTTGTTATCCACGATGCTGAAGATGTAATCAGACTGGGCTCGCACAAGATCGTCATAATTCTCTACCGTCAGATGCATGTTGAGTATTGCGTTCAGATGATTGTCGAACTCGTGCTGCCTTGCGCGGATCTCCTTGATGAGCTCTTCAAGAGGCTTTGTGTACATCCTGTAAAGCCGTATCTCGTCCTCCTGCTTGCGCGTCTTTGCATTGTATATGATAATGACGAAAACAAGCGCAAACGCGATGACTATGATACAGCTCAGCAGAATGCCTTCTATCTGTTCTGCTGTCATGTCCTTATTACGTCCTTTATAGCCTGCTTATAAGTCACTCCGACTTCGATAACGTCGCGCACGCCCGTAAGCGTCAGCATCCTGTTGACCGCGTCAAAGCTCTCGACATAATGCAGGTTGACGATGGCATTCCTGTGGCACTGCACGAACTCCGGACTGTCCTTTAAGAGCTCAAGGCTTTCCTTGATGGTAAGGTACTTGATGTCCATGGATTCCTTGCGCATATTGATGCACACGCCGCGGGAGATCGCGCTTATATAAACGATATCCGCCTGTTTCAGCCTGTAGTTGATGCCATCCTTCTTAACGGTGATGAACTTTTCTTCGGTTTCCTGCGTATTCTCGCTGTTGAGCAGCCTTCTTACGATCTTCTCGACCTCGCTGCGCCTGAAAGGCTTGGTGATGTACGAATAGCAACCTGTCTGTCTGTAGGAATTAAGCTCGAATGCCGGGAAAGACGTGATAAACACAATAGGCGTGAACGCATACTCTGTACGCTCACGCAGTGTTTTCGCGAAATCGAGGCCGGCCGTATCGTCATCATCCCTGATATTCAGGTTGATATCGAGAAGGAAAAGGTCAATGGTTTCCTCTTCCGAGAAAACCATTGCCTTATCAACGCTTGAAGCCGTGAATACTTCTATTTCACCGGATATCTGCTTTAACAGCTCCGCAAGAGCCCTTAAGCTTTCTTTATTGTCTTCAAGTATCAGTACTTTCATAGATTATAATGTTTCCTTTACACCTGTAACAAGGCCTGCGAGGCTCTGGATCTCCGAAGGGATGATAACCTTTGTTGCCTTGCCGACTGCGGCTGCCTTGAATGCTTCATAGCTCTTAAGTGTGAGCACAGCCTGTGAAGGATTTGCTTCGTTGATGAATTTGATACCGTTTGCTTCAGCCTGCTGAACCTTAAGAATAGCCTCAGCCTTACCTTCTGCTTCACGGATAGTAGCTTCCTTAAGAGCCTCTGCGCGAAGGATCTGGGCTTCCTTCTCTGCCTCTGCTTCAAGGATTGCCTGTTCCTTCTTACCTTCTGCAACAAGAATGGTGGATTTCTTCTCACCTTCGGCACGAAGGATGGCTTCACGGCGTTCACGCTCTGCCTTCATCTGCTTCTCCATCGCGTCGCGGATAGCTGCGGGAGGCATGATGTTCTTGAGCTCAACACGTGTAACCTTGATGCCCCAAGGGTCTGTTGCTATATCAAGTGCGGAACGCATCTTGGTATTGATGGTCTCGCGTGATGTCAGTGTCTGGTCAAGTTCGAGCTCACCGATGATGTTACGGAGGGTGGTCGAAGTAAGGTTTTCAATAGCCGAAATAGGATTGTTCACACCGTAAACATAGAGCTTCGGGTCTGTTATCTGGAAGAATACAACGGTATCGATCTGCATCGTAACGTTATCCTTTGTGATAACCGGCTGAGGCGGAAAGTCTGCAAGCTGCTCTTTCAAAGGAACGCGTTTTGCGATCTTGTCGATGATGGGTGCCTTAAAGTGAAGGCCAACCTTCCAGGTTGCCTGGTATCCGCCGAGACGCTCTACTACGAAGGCTTCCGCCTGGGGAACAACCTTGATGCACGAAACGATGATAGCAATCAATACAACAACGAGTATGATCAGTAATACCAACGGTCCGCTTTCAAAGCCTGTCAAAAGTGCTGTTTTCATAAATTATCCTCCCTGTTTTCATGGTGTCATAAAGACACTTTGTCGCTTTTTAGTATAACACTATTCCTACTGTTCTTCAAAGTATTTTGTGATAATAAGTTTAACTCCGTTGATGTTGTTCACTTTTACAAGTGTGCCGGGCTCAAATGTTTCATTGTCGTTTTCTGCCCTGGCGGTCCATTCCACACCGTTGACCGCTACAAGACCGGTAGCATTGTAATTATCTACTCTTTCAACAACCTTTGCAACCTTTCCGATAACACCGTCGTAATTGGTCCCATATCTTTTGCCGCTGAGATATTTCTTTGCCCAGGGGCGCGTACCAAAGAGCAATGCAAGGGATACAACGAGAAATGCCCCGATCTGAACATAGATATTGACATTAAAGAGGGCAAGTATAAACGCAACCAGTGCACCACCGGCAAACCAGATAGTTGTAAGCCCCATGGTAAGGCCTTCCACGATAAGAAGTACCACGAACAAAGCTATCCAAATATAAGCTTCCATACACATTCTCCTTTCCCGGCCACCTGCTGCATGGCCGCTTGTGCTTGTACAGTTTGAATTATAGCCGTTGGTTACCTGTTTTCAAGGGAGATTGCGTGAAATAAAGATTTTCCTGTCTGAAATGAATTAAGGACATGATTCACGCAGGATGGAGGGTGGGAAGGGATGAAAAAGCAGACATCAAATAGTACGAAAAAAGTTAGAAAAAAAGCAGCCACCCTTACAGTGTCTGCTTGTAAGCTGGAAATCAGATTCGAACTGACGACCCCTTCATTACGAGTGAAGTGCTCTACCGG
>JAGDCQ010000245.1 GCA_017958465.1 Lachnospiraceae bacterium | reverse complement strand
TGATCGCGAAGCCTCATCTCGTCTTCCTTGATGCCAAGAGACACAAGCCAGTCGCGGCAGAAACCGCGCCAATACTGGAACCACTCAAGGTCTGTGCCGGGCTTGCAGAAGAACTCAAGCTCCATCTGCTCAAACTCACGTGTACGGAAGGTGAAGTTACCGGGTGTTATCTCGTTACGGAAGGACTTACCGATCTGGCCGATACCGAAAGGCACCTTCTTACGCGATGTACGCTGAACATTCTTGAAATTTACGAAAATACCCTGGGCAGTCTCGGGACGAAGATAAACAACATTCTTCGCGTCTTCGGTAACTCCCTGGAAAGTCTTGAACATCAGGTTGAACTGACGGATGTCGGTAAAATTGTGCTTTCCACAGGTCGGGCAGGGAATATTATTATCGTCGATGTACTTCTTCATCTCTTCCTGAGAAAAAGCATCCACGGGCTTAGGAAGCTCCACGCCCTTCTCAGCGGCAAAATCCTCGATGATCTTGTCAGCTCTGAAACGCTCATGGCACTCCTTACAATCCATAAGAGGATCCGAAAACCCGCCAAGATGGCCCGAAGCCACCCATGTCTGGGGATTCATGAGGATCGCACAGTCCACGCCCACATTATAAGGGCTCTCCTGGATAAACTTCTTCCACCATGCCTTTTTAACATTGTTCTTGAGCTCAACGCCGAGGTTACCATAATCCCAGGTATTAGCAAGGCCGCCGTAGATCTCGGAGCCCGGGTAAACAAAACCTCTCGCCTTCGCAAGAGCAACAATCTTATCCATCGTCTTTTCCATAACTCATTTATCCTTTCATACCCGTCGCTTAATTAAGCTACGTCAAACATTACACGGTATTTTAATATACCTTAACGAAAAAATCAAGCCAAAAACACAAAAAGCCAAAAACCCCGCCTTCACCAACACCGTATGGGCCTATCCGCAAGTCCGCCCCTCAGAATCATCACCTGAGTCAAGATTTAAAATGCTACGACAAACACTGGCAATCTTACGGTTTTGCCTGTTTTGCCAGTACACATATCCCCATTTCAACCTATCTTTTTTGGGCATCACACTGGCACTTTTGCAATTTTGCCTGTTTTGCCAGTGTCACAGAGCGTACCTGCATACAGATTTTGTCAAGCAAATGGATATAGCAGGTGCTACTGGTTTATATTGTAATTATCGACACAGGCAAAACCCGTGTTTTTAAGGATCTGCCAGTGCGCCTCTGGATTTCACACCTAAAAATGAGATGACATGCACTGGCAAATTTGCATTTTCCCCGTTTTTGCCAGTATCATTCTCATTTTGGAGCTCCTTGCTTTCATGTTCATACTGGCATTATTGCGATTTTGCCTGTTTTGCCAGTACGATAGAGCATAGAGCGCCCACGGCTCAGTCTAATTCAGCCGCAATCCGGCAGGGAAGCCCCGCCTTCTACAGCCCGTACATCTCCTCCGACTTAAACTTCCGGTCCACGTGCAGAGCAAAATACTGCCGCACCACATCACAAAGCTCAGCCCTGCGTTCTTCCGTCAACTCAAAAGAAAAAAGCTTTGAAAGCTCCGCATGGCAAATATAATTTAGGGCCCGCACAGTCCCGTCATGCACAGGAATCGAATCCTCAACAAAACAATCCCCGCAGAGAAGCCCGCCTTCATGGAGTCCAAACCTCGAGTCCCCGCCGCTGTAAGGCTTCCTGCAGCCCACACAGGACGTGACCTCCGGTCCTTCCCCTTCGATCACAAGCATCCTCAGATCAAACACAGCCTTCAAAAGCACAGGATCCATCCGTCCCTTCGAAAGCGCCGTGAGCGTCGCATAAAGCAGCTTCAGGCGCTCGCTCTCGTCAAGCCCCTCCTGCGCAAAAAAACCTGCGACCTCGCAAAAATACATACCGCGGTACATCTTCTCAAAATCATCGCGGAATTCCTCAAAATAATTCCCGATCTCGGCCCCGATCAAAGTATAAGCACGTCCCGGGAACACAGTAAACTCGCCGTAAGCAAAGGTCTGCGTGCAGGCGACAAAGGCCCCCTTGGGCTTGCGCGCCCCCTTCGCAAAAACCGAGATCTTTCCAAGCTCCCTCGTAAGAAGGCTGATCCGCCTGTCATACTCGCCTATCGGCATAGAAGACAGCACCATCCCGGTCACCTGAACACCATTCTTCACAGTTCACCGTCCTCTTCCCTGTAGCCGAAATTCCGGATCAGACTCTCAGCGTCGCGCCAGTCCTTCTTCACCTTCACCCAGAGCTTCAGGTTCACCTGGTTGCCGATCAGCACCTCAATATCGTGCCTTGCGGAAGCCCCTATCTTCTTAAGCATCTCGCCCTTCTTGCCGATGATGATGCCCTTGTGCGAATCCCTCTCGCAGATGATCTGGGCCTCTATATCCCAAAGCGGCTTGTCCTCCCGCTCCTTCATCTTATCGATCACAACCGCTATCCCGTGCGGGATCTCGTCCGAAAGCAGGCGCAGGGCCTTCTCGCGGATGATCTCCGCAGAGATCTGGCGGATAGGCTGGTCCGTAACGGTATCCTCATCAAAATACATGGGACCCTCGGGGAGATAATCAAAAATGACCTTCACAAGCTCATCCTTATTAGTGCCCTTAAGCGCTGAAACAGGCACTATCTCGGCAAAATCCAGCACACCCTTATAGCTGTCGATAACAGCCGGGAGCTCCTCCTTCTTCACCTTGTCCACCTTGTTGATGACAAGAACGACAGGCGTTTTACGCCCCTTCAAAAGCTCCGCGATGTGCTGTTCCCCCGCGCCGATATAGGTCGCAGGCTCCACAAGCCACAGGATCAGATCAACGCCGTCAAGCGTCTTCTCTGCAGTCTTCACCATGAAATTATCGAGCTTATTCTTAGCCTTGTGGATCCCCGGCGTATCAAGGAAGATGATCTGCCCCCGCTCATCCGTATAGATAGTCTGGATGCGGTTCCGCGTAGTCTGCGGCTTTGCGGAAGTGATAGCAATCTTCTGCCCTATTATTCTGTTTGCAAGTGTTGATTTTCCGACGTTCGGGCGCCCTATGAGCGCCACGAACCCGGACTTAAAGCCATTGGCCATTATTTCTTTTCCTCTCTTAAAAGCGGCGAGATCCTGTCGAACAGAGCGGCATTCTCACGTAAGATACTCTCGTTTCCGACACTTGTAAGTGTGCCGTTTGCAACTACTTTCTCAAGCACGGGCGCAAACTTCCTTATGTCCTCTGCTGTCGTTGAAAGCAGCTCGTCGCGCCATCTCTGGGCTCTTTCCGTCGGCAGTTTCCTCATCATCCAGTCAAACGAACGCTCACCGCGCTGTCTCGGGTTGAGAGGGAAATCGTCGCTGCTCATCGTCCCTATGATGTATTTCGTCATCTGCTCCTCGTTGGCCTCGAAATCCCTTACGAAATCGGCAGCCTTCTTAAATACCTCCACAGATTCCTTAACCTTGGAATCCCTGTATGTAGACATAGAGATCAGCTCGTCCGAAGCAAAAAAGCTTCCGAACGCGCCGTAAGCGCCGCCCTTTACGCGGATCTCCGGATAGAGCAGGTCGTTGTTCAGGATAGTTGTAAGGACCTTTGCATACCCGGTCTTCACAAGGTCGTCCTTGCATTCGCCAACAAGCGATGTGTAGGTTACCTGCCCTGCGGTATAGAAGGCCTCATTGCCCTTCGGGAGCACAAACTCCTCCATCTTTTCGGCCTTTCCAAAGCGTCCCTCAGCGGGAAGCCCGTTGATAAGTTCTGCAAAGCCCTTCTCAAATTCGCTGTACGCCTTATCCTGCGCCGTTACGCTGACGATAAGGTTGCCCTTCGTAAAGATCTGGCTGCAAAGCTCCTCAAACTGCCTGCAAAGCTCAGGGTACCTGTTGTCGAAATCGTTAAGGAGAGCGTCGACATACTTGTAAAAATCGATGCCGCCCGACTTAAGGTCAAAATAGTTCTTCTGCTTGATGGTCGCGGAGCTTCTTAACCTGCCGGTAACGTGGCCCGCCCCCTCAAGCCTGTATTCAAGGCCGGAGCGCACCATATTCAGCATATCGTAAACGTGCTTTTTATCGTCAAACTTGGAATTCAGCAGTATCTCGCGGATAAGCCCTGCCACATCCGCAAGCTTGTCCTCTTTAGCCTTGGTCTTAACCCTGAAATACTCCCTGTAATTGTCCGGATCGTCCGCGTTTGCAAAGCATTCGCATCCAAAGGAAATACCGCCGGAAACAAGGTTGATCTCATCATCAAGCTCGGAATAGCTGAACTTCTCTGTATCCACCTGTGAAAGGATCTTTGTAATGAGCGAAACAGGCGCGATCTCCTCTTCTTTGATGCCGGCAAGGTCAAAGAACAGCCTTATGTAAACAATGCCGTTCCCCGAGTAATCATGCTGCCATACAGGCACGTTGCCGATCTTTCTTTCGATATTTGAGACAGGGAGCACGGTCTTTGTCATATCCTCTCTCAAAAGCGTGGGGATAGTGGCAAGCGCCTCATCGGAATCCGGTGTCTCACGGTATTTCTCGAGCTTCTTTGCGTCTTCCTCGATCTTTTCAAACTCTTCCTTCGAGAGAGCGGCCTTCTTCTCGCTAAGCTGCTGTACAAGCTCTGCGTCGCGCTCTTCGCCAAGGCCCTTCTTCGGAAGGAGCGTTACATATGCCCAGTTGTCGGTATCAAGGAACTTCTCCCTTGCGATCCTTTCAAACGAGCCGTCGTTGATCATCTCGCGAAGCTTTGCAAAAACCTCGGTCCCCTTGAAAGTCTCAAACACGCGGTCTTCATTGTAGATCCACTTTCCGTACATATCAAGCAGGAACACGATACCTCTCGGCGTCGAAGCGGAATCCGCCTCAAGATACTCAAACTCACGCCTATTGATGAGCGCCATG
>JAGDCQ010000244.1 GCA_017958465.1 Lachnospiraceae bacterium | reverse complement strand
GGATGATGTATATATCGCTTTAGATATAGGTCCTGTTGGACAATTGCTTGAGCCTCTTGGGCCTCTGGCCTTTGAGGAGGTATATAATATATATACCGAGGTGATCACTCTTGCAGGTGACAGACCTGACCTTATCCTGTTTGAAACAATGACCGGTATCTATGAACTGAAGGCGGGGATCCTTGCTGCAAAGGAGCATTCTAACCTTCCTGTCTTTACTTCAATGACCTTCGATGAATCCGGCAGGTGCCTTACAGGCTCTGATGCCGAAATCTACTCTTCTCTTGTTGATGCTCTTGGAGTAGATGCTGTGGGGATCAACTGTTCATTCGGTCCCGACACTCTCCTTCCCATAGTCCAAAAGATCCTCGAAACAACGGATCTGCCTGTGTTTGTACAGCCAAACGCCGGTCTTCCGACTCTTAAAGGGGATGAAACTGTTTACGACCTTTCGGCAGATGATTTCGTAAAGGGCATGAAGCCATTTACAGACCTCGGAGTAGCTGCTGTAGGCGGTTGCTGCGGCACCGATCCGGAGTTCATAAGGAAGTTAAATCTAAATTTAAGCAAAGAGATAAGGCCCCGTACAGTTGTAAGACGCACACGGGTCAGCTCTCCCACAAAGGCAGTTACCATCGACAAAAGGGTGGCTGTGTGCGGGGAAAGGCTCAACCCCACGGGTAAGAAAAAGCTACGTGAAGCGATCCAGGCCCAGAACTATGACGTTCTCGTTTCCGAAGCCCTTGCCCAGGAAGAAGCAGATGCAGATATCCTTGATGTAAACCTTGGAGTTCCGGGGATAGATGAGGTTGCCGCAATGAAGGTGGTGATCCCCATGCTTCAGGCTGCCACAGGCCTTCCGCTCCAGATCGACTCCTCAAACCCCGAAGCTATTGAGGCAGCCTGCAGGATCTACAACGGAAAGCCCCTCATCAACTCTGTAAACGGGAAAGAGTCCTCTCTTTCTGCCATTCTCCCCATCGTAAAGAAATACGGCGGAGCTGTGATCTGCCTTACGCTTGAGAACGAGATCCCTGCTAAGGCCGAAGAAAGGGCAAAGATCGCCGACAGGATCATCGACAGGGCGCTTGCCCAGGGTATCCGCAAGGAAGACCTTATAATAGACTGCCTTACCCTCACGGCTTCAGCACAGCAGGCGGAGGTCCAGGAGACCTTAAAGGCGGTCTCCATGATGCGTGACAGGGGCTTTAACACTGCTCTTGGTGTATCAAATGTTTCCTTTGGCCTTCCTAACCGCCTTCTCCTCAACAAGACATTTTTTGCGATGGCTCTCTACAGTGGCCTCACTCTTCCCATCATAAACCCTCTGGATGCAGATATGATGGGGGCTTTGGACGCCCACAGAGTATTGTTAAATCTTGATATAACATCTGAAAAGTACATTGAAAGGCACTCAAATGATGTTGTAAATGCTCCTGTGGCAGCGCCTGTTGCGGGACAGGCTCCCGCTCCTGCCGTCAGACCTTCTTCAGATCCAAACGAACCTGCTCCCGGAAGCCTTGGGTATTACATTCTTAAAGGCCTTTCAAAAGAAGCAGAAAAAGTGACAGAGGATATCCTTAAAACCGAAAAGCCACTGGATGTCATAAACAACCAGGTTGTCCCTGCGCTTGCACTTGTGGGCAAAAAATATGAATCCGGGAGGATCTTTCTTCCCCAGCTTATGCAGGCTTCCGAGGCAGCAAAAGCCGCCTTTGCCCTTATCCAGAAGAGTTTTTCCGTTTCCGGCGAAAAGAAAGGCCCTGTTATCCTTGCAACTGTGGAAGGCGATATCCACGACATAGGGAAAAACATCGTGAAAGCCGTGCTTGAGAGCTATGGATATGATATCCGCGACCTTGGAAAAGACGTAAAGATCTCTTATCTTGTGGAACAGGCAAAAGAGATCAAACCAAAGGCCATTGGCCTTAGCGCCCTTATGACTACAACCGTGCTTAATATGAAGGCCAGCATTGCAGCTCTTCACGAAGCAGGCGTAAACGTCCCCATTTTTGTAGGCGGAGCCGTGCTCACAGAGCAGATCGCAAACGACATTGGCGCCGACTACTATGTGGAAGACGCAATGGCCGACGTAAGGCTCCTCGAGCGGATCCTCTGATCCGGGATTATAAAGCCTTGAGCGCTCTTACACAGGAGGATCCGTCCTCGTAAGACCTCTATACGCAAAGAAAACCTCTGCGGAGCTGTCCGCAGAGGTTTTTCAGTTTAATATCAGATATGTGAAACAATAAGCTTCATGTTTCCGTCCACATCAAAGGTTCCAAACTTTGCGGGAACGATAAAATGCATACCCTTCTTTACAGGGTGGCCTGCGATGATCCCCTCCCCTTCCACTACACTTGCAAGAAGGAAAGGATAAGAACCGCCGAAGGATCCGCGCCCGTTAAACTCCACACTGTAAACAGAATAATATTTGCACTTCACGAGCCTTTTGTACTTCCCAAACCCGACAAAACCTACTTCGTAAGGCTCTGCCGACTCCGGATTCCCGGGAACGAAGGGGCAGGTAATGACATCCTTGCTCTTCTCAAGATGCAGCTCTCTGGGCTTTCCGTTGCTTAAACGGTCATAATCGTAAACCCTGTAGGTAATGTCGCTGCTCTGCTGGGTCTCCAGGATCAGCGTCCCGCCCTTTATGGCGTGGAGCGTCCCCGGCTCTATCTGGAAGAAATCTCCCTTCTTTACCGGGATCTCGCGGATAAACTCCTTCCAGCGCTTGTTATCTATCATATCGATCATTTCTTCCCGCGTTCCGGCATTATGCCCGATAACGATAGTCGCTCCCGGATCCGCATCCAGCACATACCAGCACTCAGTCTTTCCAAACGAGCCGTTCTCGTTTTTTGCTGCGTATTCATCGTTTGGATGGACCTGGATAGAAAGGTCCTGCTTTGCATCGATGATCTTTACAAGGAGCGGAAAACTGCCGGCTGAGGCTTTCCCAAAAAGCGCGGGCTCGTTTTTCCAGAGGTCCGAAAGGGTCCGGCCCTTGTATTCCCCTTCCGCAACCTCACAGTCGCCGTGAGGATGCGCGCTTACAGCCCAGCACTCGCCGGTGGTATCAGAAGGGATATCGTATCCGAAGTCGTCCCGCAGACGGGTTCCGCCCCAGATAACAGACTTGAAAACAGGTTTAAGAAACAGGATATCTTTTTCCATAAGTTCCTCCAAAATATCAGGCATAAAGTACAGACAGCAGGTAGAAAGGCTTTACAAAGCCCTCCGGAGCCTCTGTTACAGTGATCTCGATCGTGTGTTTTTCGGGCTTTTTGTCGTTCAGTACAGTCTCACAGAAAAGACAATCGCCCCAGGTCTCATCAAACGCGCCGTCAAGCACCACAGGCGCTGTTTTGTTGCCGTCAAGGACACAGACAGCCTTAATGGCCGGCAACTCCGGCGTTTTCCTGTACTGGACCGCGATAACCGCAGCATCAAGCTCGAAGCTTATCTTATCCCCGGGCTTTACAGCCGTCCAGCCGTTATGGAAATGGTCCCAGGAAGCCTGTTTCGGTGAAAGATCCTTTTCAAACCCGGACAGATTAGCCTCTCCGTCGTTAAGTATCCTGTCCGCGTGCTCAAAACGGTTTTGAGTCAAAGGCTCCTTGGGGAAAGCAAACTCTTCGTCCGTATCCTTAGCTTCAAGCTCCTTCTCCAAAAGAAAAGTGAGCTGTTCAGCCAGCATGCCGTGGCCCAGGTCGTTTGGATGGAGCATATCGGGAGTGATATCCTCGCGCTTTATGAGCCCTTTCTCGATATCGGCGTACTCTCCCCACTTTACACTTGCGGCGGGGATACTGTAGTACTCCCCTGTCGGCAGATGTACCTCCTCTGCGTTAACGCCGGTGTCGTAGCAGACATTGTGGAGGACCACAACCGCCGGCTCCGATCTATAGCGGAAAACCTTTCTTACAAGGCCTTCGTAGGTCTCCTTGAAGAGGGGATCATTGCTGTCGTTCACGCTGAATTCAATGACTACAAAGTCGGGATCCGCAGAAAGGAGGTCCCTGTCCGCCCTTGAAACGCCAAACTGGGAGGTTGTACCGCCTATACCTGCGTTCACGTATTTAAAAGATGCCTTCGGAAAGGTCTTTTCGAACCATTCAAAAGTCCTGTAGGCGTAACACAGCTTTTCGTCGGAGGCCACCGACCCCTGTGTTATAGAGCCTCCAAGAAAGCCTATCGTCAGGCTTTCCCCAGCCTTTGCCCTGTCAAATAGCTTTTTCAGCCTGTAGTTGTTGCCAAGCCTTACTATACCGCGTTCAAGCGTTTCTTTACTTAAAAGCATCCTGCACCTCGTCTGCTGTTTTTCAACCCCTGAGGAGTTTAAGATTCCGCTCGATCAGATCCCTGCGCTGTTCCACGCATTTTACGGAGCGAAGGGGGTCCGAAGGAGTGTTGAAAACGTAGTCTTTAAGCCTGTTGATATCGGTCTCAGCCACATGGAGCCTTGTATCGGAGGAAGCGTAATAGATATACACTTTCCCGTCATCATCCGCTATGGCTCCGTTCACAAAGGTAACGTTTGAAACGTCGCCAACCCTCTCTTTCCCGAGGGGCGCGATAAGATAACCCGAAGGCTCTGCTATTACCTTCGAAGGAGCCGAAAGGTCCGTAGCAAAGGCATAAATAACGTATCTGAGGCCTGCGGCAGTATTCCTTACGCCGTGCGCGATGTGGATCCAGCCCTTGTCCGTCTTTATGGGAACGGCACCGGCGCCGTTCTTTGCCTCAGTTATGGTGTGGTACCGGCGCTTGCTGGTGATTATCTCCTCATCAATGACAGCATTCGTGATATCATCACAAAGG
>JAGDCQ010000243.1 GCA_017958465.1 Lachnospiraceae bacterium | reverse complement strand
GGGCAGACAGTTGAGAAGGCGCTAAATAGCGTAAAAAAGTTGCTGGAGCTGCAGCCGGAGCATATCTCAGCCTACAGCCTGATAATAGAGGAAGGGACACCGTTCTTTGCGCGGTACGGGGAGCACCCGGAGCTCTTGCCGGACGAAGTGACAGACCGGGCCATCTACCATACGACAGAGGAAAGCCTTGCCGCTGCGGGGTTTGTTCATTACGAGATATCAAATTACGCAAGGCCCGGTCGCGAGTGCAGGCACAACAAAGGCTACTGGACCGGGACGGATTACATAGGGATGGGACTTGGGGCCGCATCCTTGCTGGACGGAGTAAGGTTTAACAACGTAAGGCAGTTGAAAGATTATCTTTCAGGGGACCCTTCTTCCCACAGGGATCCTTCCTCTGTCGAGGCCCTTTCCCCCGAGGACAGGATGGCAGAGTTCATGTTCCTTGGGCTCCGTCTTCTGGAGGGTGTTGAGAAAAAAGAGTTTGAAAGCCGCTTTGGAAGGAGCCTTTTTGAGGTCTACGGCGACGTTGTAAAAAAGCACGTGGCAGCGGGGCTCCTTAAGGATGACGGCAAAAAAATATCCCTCACAGAGCGAGGGATAGATATAAGTAATTCGGTTTTATGCGATTTCCTGCCTGATTGAAGGACTTCTGCCGATCTTCAGGTGGCATCTTATGTTACATACCGCGGAGGTAAAGATCCAGGTAAGGGCTCCTGCCCACCAGATCCCCCAGAGTCCGACGGCAGGGATGTTTACCAGCAGGTTTGCAAACAGGATCCTGCATACAACCTCTGTCAGGCCGTTTATCAGCGCAAAACCCGCGTCGCCGATGCCGTTCAGGATACCCCTCGGGATGTGGATGGTGCCAAGGGCGAAATAGAAGCTGGCGGCTATACGGATAGCGGTCTTGCTTATCTGTATCACTTCCTCGGAGTTTACAAAAAGCCCGGCGATCTTGTCGGAAAACAGGATTATGAAGGGGACGCTCACAAGGGTGTAGCCCAGGGAGATCATCATGCCTATACGGTAGCCTTGCTTGATCCTGTCGCGCTTTCCCGCGCCGAGGTTCTGGCCCGCGAAGGTGGTGAAAGCAGCGCCTATTGTGTTGTAGACTATGCTCTCCAGGATGTCGACCTTCCCGGAAATTGTGAAGGCGCCCATTATGGCTGTGTCGTTAAAGCTGTTCACAACGCCCTGGAGCACCATCAGCGAGATAGCGATCATGGCGCTCTGGATGGCTACGGGGACGCCAAGGCCAAAGCACTTGAGGATTATGCCCTTTACAGGCTTTAAGTCCTCTTTCGAGACCCTGAAGTAGGGGATCCTCGCAAAGGCATAGATAAGGCTGATGCCGGCGGATATGGCCTGTGCGATGACTGTGGCCACCGCAACTCCGAGCACTCCGAGTCCGAACCCAAGCACAAATAACAGGTCGAGAACGATGTTCAGGAGACTTGAGATGATCAGGAATATCAGGGGCATCTTGGAGTTGCCTATAGCACGCAGGATGGCTGAAACGCCGTTGTAGATCACTATGAACACCGTTCCGAGAGTGGTGACTGTAAGATATGTTACAGCATCCTCAAGGACTGCTTCAGGGGTCTTTAGCATCACAAGGATGGGACGGGCCAGCAGGACTCCCGCAACAGTTACGACTGCGGCTGTTACGCCAAGCACGTAGGTGGAGTTTACGATGGTCTTTCGTTGCTGTTTTTCATCGCTTGCGCCGAAATCGTGGGATGCGATGATGCCGATCCCTATGGCCAGGCCCGATGTGAGGGAGAAGAAGAGAAAGTTGACGGAGCCGCAGGCGCCTGTCGCCGCAAGGGCATCCTCACTTACGAACTTTCCCACAACAACAGTATCCACCATATTATAAAGCTGCTGTATCACATTTCCTATAAAGAGAGGGATCGCAAAGATAAGGATATGCTTTACGATACTGCCCTCTGTCATGTTTGTTTCTTTAGTTCTTGCCATTTCTTTTTGCCCGGTTTTCTGCAGATGGGCAGGCTGCGAAGTGGTTTTTTCCTTTTTAGCCCTGTGATTATATATAAATGTTTGATAAAATACAATAGTAATTATATAAGAATAATCGGCAAAAAAACAGAGGGCAATTGGTGAAGATGCGCATGGAGCCCCGGACCGGGAGGCTTTTTTTGGCCGGATAAAAAAGAGGATCCATGAAAATTTAATGAAAAAATAAAAACATAGTTGACAAAAAAGAAAGAGAGTGCTATCTTTGTAAAAGATGATTAGCACTCTTTCTTGTTGAGTGCTAACAATAAAAACGGAGATGCTATGGATACTGTATTGGATGACAGAAAACAGAAGATACTTTATGCGGTCGTTAAGAACTATCTTGAGACCGGCGAGCCTGTAGGGTCAAGGACCATTTCAAAGTTTACGGACCTTAACCTGAGCTCCGCCACTATCCGCAATGAAATGGCAGATCTCGAGGAGATGGGGTACATCCTTTCGCCTCATACTTCCGCCGGCCGTATCCCCTCCGACAAGGGGTACCGCTTCTATGTCGACAGCCTTATGCAGGATAAAGTCCGTGAGGTGGACAGCATAAAGGAAGTTCTTATAGAGCGGACGGACAGAGTGGAGACACTTCTCCAGCAGGTGGCAAAGACTTTGGCGACCAACACAAATTACACCTCGATCATCTCGGCGCCGCAGTACCGCAGCCGCAAGCTCAAGTTTCTGCAGCTCACGCCGGTGGATGAAGAAAAGCTCCTGGCTGTTATCCTTCTCGAAGGCAATATAGCAAAGAACAAGTTCATAACGCTTTCGGAGCCGCTTGACAGCGAAGCCATCCTGAAGCTGAACCTTGTGCTCAACACCTTCCTGAACGGCCTTAACACGGATGAGATCAACCTTGGCCTCATCCAGAAGATGAAAAGCCAGTCGGAAGGCTACACGGAGGTGGTTTCGGATATACTTGATGCCATCGCCGACGCCATAGCCGAGGAAGACAGCGTAAGGGTCTATACGAGCGGCGCGACCAACATCCTTAAATATCCCGAGCTTAACGACACAAGGACTGCAGGAGAGCTCCTTGGTGCCCGGGAGGAAAAGGAAGGGCTCACGGAGCTTATGAAGCAGGGCTCAGAGGACGAGGAAACGGGGATCCAGGTTTATATCGGCGAGGAAGCCCCTGTGGAGGCGCTTAAGGATTGCTCGGTAGTCACTGCGACCTATAAGCTTGACGAGGGCGTGTACGGCAAGTTCGGTATCATAGGGCCAAAACGCATGGATTACGAGAGAGTGGTCGGAACGCTGAAAAACCTTATGGGTCAGCTTGATGATATATTCAAAACAAAAAAGTAGGAGGCGCCTTTAAGGAGCCGAATCTTAAATAAGTTACAGAGGAATGACATGGAAGAAACAAAGAAAAAGGCTGAAAACGAAGCTGAAGAGATCGATATAATCGACGGCGACGCCGAGGCCAAAAGTGAAGAAAAACAGTGCGAAGGCACAGGTGAGGAGTGCTGCAAAGACCAGGAGTGCTGCAAAGAGCCCGGAAATGAGGGCAAAGCTGAGGAGTGCTGCTGTGAAGGCAACGATGAATGCTGCAAGGAAGGCGGGCAGGAAGAAGCAGGCGAAGAAGGAGCCAAAGAGGACAATGCCGCTAAGGATCCTAATGATCCAAAGGATCAGAAGATCGCCGAGCTTACAGACCGTCTGATGAGGCAGATGGCGGAGTTTGAAAACTTCAGGAAGCGCACGGAGCGCGAGAAAGCCCAGATGTTTGATGCGGGACTGCGTTCAGCCATCGAAAAGATACTCCCTGTTGCGGACAATTTTGAACGTGGCTTTAACGGAGTAAGTGAAGAGCAGCTCTCAGATCCCTTCGTACAGGGCATGGACAAGGTGTTCAAGCAGCTCAAGAGCGTATTTGAAGCCCTTGACATAAAAGAGATAGAGGCAGTGGGAAAGGAGTTTGACCCCAACCTCCACAACGCCATCATGCACGAGGATAATCCGGATGTCGGTGAGAACATCATCACAGAGGAGTTCCAGAAGGGCTACACCTGCCATGACACAGTTTTGAGACACAGTATGGTAAAAGTAGCAAACTAAAGTACAGCATCTGTCCGCTGCTCCCCGGAAGGGGAAAGAGCGGCAGCCAAAATATAAAAAACTTCGGAGGATATAAATATGGGAAAGATTATAGGAATCGATCTTGGTACCACAAACTCCTGCGTAGCGGTAATGGAAGGCGGAAAGCCCGTTGTCATCGCTAACGCTGAGGGTTCGAGAACAACACCGTCGGTTGTTGCTTTCACAAAGACAGGCGAGAGGCTTGTAGGTGATGCAGCAAAGCGTCAGGCGGTAACAAATGCAGAAAAGACTATCTCGTCCATTAAGAGACAGATGGGTACGGACTACCGTAAGGATATCGACGGCAAGAAGTACTCTCCTCAGGAGATCTCAGCTATGATCCTTCAGAAACTGAAGGCAGACGCAGAGAGCTACCTTGGCGAGAAGGTTACGGAAGCCGTTATCACGGTTCCCGCATACTTCAACGACGCACAGCGTCAGGCTACTAAGGACGCAGGCAAGATCGCAGGCCTTGATGTAAAGCGTATCATCAACGAGCCGACTTCCGCAGCGCTTGCATACGGCCTCGACCACGAGAAAGACCAGAAGATCATGGTTTACGACCTTGGTGGCGGTACATTCGATGTTTCCATCATCGATATAGGTGACGGCGTTATCGAAGTTCTTTCGACAAACGGCGATACACACCTTGGCGGTGACGATTTCGATGAGCGTGTAATGCGCTGGATCATCGACGAATTCAAGAAGCAGGAAGGCATCGACCTTACCGGCGATAACCGCGCAAGACAGCGTCTTATCGAAGCCGCAGAGAAGGCTAAGAAGGAGCTTTCTTCCGCTACGACGACAAACATCAACCTTCCTTTCATCACCATGAACGACGAAGGCCCCAAGCACATCGACCTTACGCTTACAAGAGCTAAATTCGAAGAGCTTGTACATGACCTTATCGAGCGTACCGTAACACCCGTTCAGAACGCTCTGCGTGATGCAGGCCTTACTCCCGCGGACATCGGCAAGGTGCTCCTTGTTGGTGGTTCCACACGTATCCCTGCCGTTCAGGAAAAGGTTAGACAGCTTACAGGCAAAGAGCCCGACAAGTCCCTTAACCCCGATGAGTGCGTAGCTCTCGGTGCTTCGGTACAGGGCGGCAAACTTGCAGGCGATGAGGGCGCAGGCGACATCCTTCTTCTTGATGTTACTCCGCTTTCTCTTTCCATCGAGACAATGGGCGGTGTTGCAACCCGTCTTATCGAGAGAAATACAACGATCCCTACAAAGAAGAGCCAGGTATTCTCTACTGCAGCTGATAACCAGAGCGCCGTAGATATCGTAGTTCTTCAGGGTGAGCGCCAGTTCGCGAAGGACAACAAGCTCCTCGGCGAATTCCGTCTCGACGGTATCCCGCCGGCAAGACGTGGTGTTCCTCAGATCGAGGTTACATTCGATATCGATGCAAACGGTATCGTAAACGTATCCGCTAAGGATCTCGGAACAGGCAGAGAGCAGCACATCACCATCACCGCAGGTTCAAACCTTTCCGATGCAGATATCGAGAAGGCTGTACGTGAGGCTAAGGAGTTTGAGGCTCAGGATAAGAAGCGTAAGGAAGCAGTTGAAGCAAGGAACGAAGCTGATTCTATCGTATTCCAGACAGAGAAGGCTCTGCAGGATGTAGGCGATAAGGTAAGCGAGTCCGATAAGGCTGCTGTTCAGGCCGATCTTGACAACCTTAAGGCCATCATCGAGCGCACAACGCCCGAGAACATGACAGACGGCGATGTTGCCGATATCAAGGCTGCTAAAGAGAAGCTGATGAACGACTCCCAGTCGCTTTTCGCAAAGGTTTACGAGCAGGCTCAGGGCGCGGGTGCAGGCGCACAGGGCGGTCCTGCGGGCCCTGACACAGGCTACTATCAGGAGGAGCCCCACAACGGCGGTTCCGACGATAACGTAGTTGACGGAGATTACAAAGAAGTATAAGTTTTGCCCGTGTAGCCTGCGTGAAGAGCGCAGGCTATTCGGGGTTTTTGAAAGGTAACCGTTATGGCGGATAAGAGAGATTATTATGACGTCCTTGGCGTTTCAAAGACGGCAACGGATGATGAGATAAAAAAAGCATACCGTGTACTTGCGAGAAAGTACCATCCGGACGCACATCCCGGCGATAAGGATGCCGAGGAGAAGTTCAAGGAAGCTACTGAGGCTTACGGGATCTTAAGCGATGCCGATAAGCGTGCCCAGTACGACCGTTTCGGCCACTCGGCCTTTGAGCAGGGCGGTGCCGGCGGTGCAGGCGGCTTCAACTTCACCGGTATGGATTTCGGCGATATCTTCGGCGATATCTTTGGCGACCTTTTCGGCGCAGGCGGCGCAACACGCGGCGGATACAGCTCGCGTTCCTCAAACTCGCCCCAGAAGGGTCCCAATGCCCGTGTGGGGATACGTATTTCCTTTGAGGATGCGGTATTCGGCTGCAAGAAGGAGATAGAGTTCAACCACAAGGAACAGTGCCCTACCTGTAACGGAACAGGCGCAAAGCCCGGCAGCAAGGTTGAGACCTGCTCGAAGTGCGGCGGCCAGGGAAAAGTGGTCTTCAACCAGAGGACTCTCTTTGGTATGGCACAGTCTGTCCAGACCTGTCCGGATTGCCGCGGCACAGGAAAGGTGATAAAGGACAAGTGTACCGCATGCTACGGCAGCGGCTACATATCGAAAAAGAAGCATCTTGAAGTCAACATCCCTGCCGGCATAGATGACGGCCAGGCTATCCGTCTCCGCGGAATGGGCGAGCCCGGTTCCAATGGCGGCGAGTACGGCGACCTTCTTGTTGAGGTTTCGGTCACAAGGCATCCGACCTTCCAGCGTGACGGATTTGATATCTACTCGACTGCGGCCCTTCCTTTCACAAAGGCTGCACTTGGCGGATTTATAACGATCCCTACCATTGACGGCGACGTGGAGTACGAGATAAAGCCAGGCACCCAGACCGACACAAGGATCGCGCTCAAGAATAAGGGCGTTCCGAGAGGCGGCGACATGAACCGTCGCGGCACCCACTATGTCACTCTCATCGTTTCGGTGCCTACGACACTGACGGCAGAGCAGAAGCGCCTGTTAAAGGACCTTGACGAATCCTTTGATAACGGCAAGCCCCGGAAGAAGTGGGGAAAATAAACCATGAGACGATTAAGGAAACACTGTGTTCTGCGGCGTTTCCTTAGTTTCTGTAAGGCTTATGACAAACGGAGGTAATATGATCTGGCAGAAGATAGATATTGAGACCACATCCGAGGCAGAGGATATAATAGTTGCAGAGCTTGAAGATATGGGCGTAGAGGGTATCGAGATATCCGACAACGTGCCTATTTCCGAAGAAGACAGACAGAAAATGTTCATAGATATCCTGCCCGAGCTCCCGAAGGACGATAACACGGCGCATGTGACCTTCTATGCGGATTCTGAAAAACCGGTGGCAGAGACCGTTCAGAAAGTAAAGGAGATGCTTTCAAGGATCTCGCAGTTTGTGGACGCGGGAAAGTGCGAAGTAACGGTAGGGGAAACAAAGGACGCCGACTGGATAAACAACTGGAAAGAGTTTTTCAAGCCCTTCAGGGTGGATGAAAACATCGTTATAAAGCCCTCCTGGGAGGAACTGACGGAGGAGAGGCCCGGAGATATCGTGATAGAGATCGATCCCGGAACAGCTTTTGGTACAGGGTCCCATGAGACCACAAGGCTTTGCATACAGAACATCAGGAAATACCTTAATACCGGGGCTACAGTGCTTGACGTTGGCACAGGTTCCGGCATCCTCTCCGTTATCGCAAAGAAGCTTGGCGCCGGCGTAGTCACCGGTGTTGACATAGATCCGAACGCTGTTAAGACAGCTGAGGAAAACACAGAGCTTAACGGGATCAAATCCGATTCGGACGTTACAAGCCCCGGATTCTTTGAAAACGCCTGGAAAAAGAGCGAGAACAGGATCGATTACCTTACCGGAAACATCCTCGGGAGCGCTCAGTTCAGGGATAAGCTCGGCAAATACGACCTTGTAGTTGCAAACATACTTGCGGACGTTATCATCCCGCTTTCGGAAGTTGTGCGCGACTGCATGAACAAAGACGGAGTCTTCATAAGCTCGGGTATAATCAATACCAAAGAGGATGAGGTCAGGGCTGCGCTTGAAAAGAACGGCTTCAGGATCGCCTGCATAGCAAGGATGGGCGACTGGGTATCGATAGTTGCGATGTAACTTGGTATTGAAATTTGACGATGTATCAGTTAAAATACTATGAGGGGTTTTGGGTAAACCAAAACGAATAATACTACAGAGGGTACTGCAATGGCAAAGATAATGGTTGCGGACGATGCTGCTTTCGTTCGGCTCACCCTGAGACAGATACTTGAAAACGCAGGTCATATGGTGGTGGCTGAGGCTGCCGACGGAGATGAGGCCTACGAGCTTTACAGAGAGACAAAGCCCGATGTGATCCTTATGGATATCACTATGCCCGAATGTACAGGCATAGAGGGACTTAAGAAGATCAGGCAGTTTGACCCCGAAGCCAAGTGTATCATCTGCTCCGCCATGGGACAGCAGACACTTGTGGTCGAGGCCATGCAGTGCGGGGCGAGGGACTTTATCGTAAAACCTTTCAGGCCGGAAAGAGTGCTTGAATCTATTTCGGTGGTCCTCGGCAAAAAGTAACGGGAGTTTTTGATGCAGCATTTTTATGTTGAAAGCGATGCCGTTTCCGACGGAACGCTTACTATCAGCGGTTCTGATTACAATCATATAAAAAATGTGCTCAGGATGAAACCCGGCGAGGAGCTTACAGCCGTGGACGGAGAGAGCAGGGAGTACCTGTGTGAGGTCTCTTCCTACGACGACAAAAAAGTCCTTTGCACGATAAAAGAAAGCAGGATGTGTGCCCTAGAGCTTCCCTGCAAGGTTGTCCTTTTCCAGGGGCTTCCCAAAAAGGACAAGCTGGAGCTTATAGTCCAGAAGGCTGTGGAGCTTGGTGTTTCAAAGATAGTACCTGTGCTCACAAAGCGGGCGGTTGTTGTGCCGGGATCCGTGGAAAAAGAGTCGAAAAAGACGGAACGGCTTAATGCCATCGCCCTGGCTGCCGCAAAGCAGTGCGGAAGAGGTGTTGTGCCTGAGGTAAGCCCTCTTGTGTCCTTTGGCGACGCCCTGAAGGAGGCTTCGGGGATGGATATAGCTTTGATCCCTTACGAGCTTGCGGATGATGTGGAAAGCTCAAGGGAGATCATCAGGAGCCTTGGGACAAAAAAGAGTGTTGCGGTCTTTATAGGGCCGGAGGGCGGTTTTGACAGGACTGAGGTTGAAGCTGCGCTTGAGGCGAAGGTTATCCCCATCACTCTCGGAAAAAGGATCCTCAGGACAGAAACTGCTGCGATCTGCGCACTTTCCCTCATCATGTATGAAACTACATCCTGAACGGTGCATATAAAAAAGCTTTGGCACGGCAAAGAACGCCGTGCCATTTATTTTGTTGATCAAACAATCGTCAGACGGAGACAGATCATGGAGTGTTATCTTGACAATGCGGCGACCACAAAGCCGTCGGAGCCTGTTATAGAGGCTGTTCTGCAGGCTATGCGCACAGACTTTGGAAACCCATCTTCAAAACACAAGAAGGGTATGGAAGCCGAAAAATACATACGGAATACCACGGATGCGCTCTGCAGCGCGCTCAAGTGCAAACCTCAGGAGATAATCCTTACCTCCGGCGGTACAGAGTCCAACAACCAGGCCCTTATCGGGGGCGCCTACGCCAACAGGCGGGCGGGGAACCACATCATCTCCACTGCCTTCGAGCATGCGGCTGTTTACAAACCCCTGGAGTTCCTTGAATCAGCGGGCTTTGAGGTGGACTACGTCGGCGTGGACGAGCTTGGGCATATCAGGCTTGACGAGCTCGAAAAGCTCATTCGCCCGGAAACCATAATAGTTTCCGTGATGCTCGTAAACAACGAGGTCGGTGCAGTGCAGGATATCGAGGCTGTATCTGCCCTCATAAAACGGGTGAACCCGGGCACCCTCCTGCATGTGGATGCCATTCAGGCCTTTGGAAAGATGAAGATCTACCCCCAAAGGATGGGGATTGATATGCTCTCAATAAGCGGACACAAGCTTTGCGGGCCCAAGGGGAGCGGAGCGCTGTACGTGAGGGCGGGTGTTAAGCTGAAGCCTTACATTTACGGCGGCGGACAGCAGCACGATATGCGGTCCGGCACTGAAAATGTCCCTGCTATCGCAGGCTTCGGAGTGGCCGTAAAGGACGCCTCTGAAAACCTTGAGGAGCACAGAAAGTCCATGTTTGCCTGCAAGGCGGCCCTTATCGCAAGGGTTATGGGGATAGAAGGAACAACAGTTAACGCTGTTCCACAGGAATCCCTTGAAGCCCTTAAAGCCGCAGGCAGCTTAAAGTCCGCAGAAGATTACGAAAAGCTCCCGAAAGAGGCTGTGGAAGCCCTTGAAACAACGGCACCACATATCCTAAGCGTCAGCTTTGAAGGAATAGACAGGAGCGAGGTGCTCCTCCACGCCCTTGAAGAGAAAGAGGTTTACGTTTCCTCGGGGTCGGCCTGTTCCTCAAATCATCCGGGACTGAGCGGAAGCCTTAAGGCCATCGGTGTTACAAAAGAATTGCTAAACGCTACACTGCGTTTCAGCTTTTCATTCGGTTCCACGGTGGATGAGGTAAACATCGCAGCGGACGAGCTTGAAAACATCCTTCCGCTCCTCAGGCGGTTCAGGAGAAAATAAAGGGCGGGCGTTGCCCTGCCGCAGCTGAAAGCAAGGAAAAGGAGAAAATGCATGTACAAGGCATTCTTGATCAAATACGCAGAGATAGGCATAAAGGGGAAAAACCGCTTTATCTTTGAAAACATCCTGAAAAGGAACATAGAGACGGCGCTTCTTAAGCTTCGTGAGGGGTATACCATCTCCAAGGAGCAGGGGCGTGTGTTCATAGAGTGCCCGGACGGGTTCGACTACGACGACACTGTCGAAGCTTTACAGCATGTTTTCGGGGTTTCCGGCATCTGCCCGGTTTACGTCATCGACGACATAGACTTTGAAAGCCTCAAAAAGGGCGTAGGAGACTACGTTGAGCAGGCTTACCCGGATAAAAACTTCACTTTCAAAGTGGAGGCAAGGCGCGCAAACAAGCAGTATCCCGTCCAGTCCCCGGAGATATGCGCTAAGACCGGAGCCCATCTTCTTGACAGGTTCCCGGAGATGAAGGTGGACGTCCACAACCCCGATGTAGAATTTATGGTGGAGGTCAGGAACAGAGGGTATGTTTACTCCCAGGTGATCCCGGGGCCCAACGGAATGCCCGTGGGAACAGGGGGAAAGGCCATGCTCCTGCTTTCGGGCGGTATAGACAGCCCTGTGGCCGGCTGGATGATAGCAAAGCGCGGAGTGACCATTGATGCGGTGTATTTCCATGCTCCGCCCTACACCAGCGAGCGCGCAAAGCAAAAGGTGGTAGATCTTGCAAAGATCATCTCAAAGTACACAGGCCCCATCCGCCTGCATATAGTCAACTTTACCGATATCCAGCTCTATATCTATGAGACTTGTCCACACGAGGAGCTCACCATCATCATGCGAAGGTATATGATGCGGATAGCGGAAGAGATAGCAAACAGCCGCGGGTGCCAGGCGCTGATCACGGGAGAGAGCATAGGGCAGGTTGCAAGCCAGACAGTGGAAAGCCTGCTCACTACCAACGCCGTTTGCAAGCTGCCGGTCTTCAGGCCGCTTATAGCTTTCGATAAAAACGACATCGTGGATATTTCCCAGAAGATCGGAGCTTTTGAGACCTCCATCCTGCCTTACGAGGATTGCTGCACCATTTTTGTGGCAAAGCACCCTGTGACAAAGCCTGTGCTTTCCGTGATCGAAAGATCGGAGAAAAAGCTGGCAGAAAAGATAGACGACCTTGTAAAGCAGGCCTTAGACACTGTGGAGATAGTGAATGTCAAGCCCTGACGGGATTAAAAACATAAAAAAACTGCGCAGCTTAAAAGCTGCGCAGCGATCTTGTTTGGGTCATTCAACCATATAGGGCTTTAATACTTCAAGGATGGCATCCTTGTTCTCACAGCCGTGGATGGTAAGCTCGATGGGCTTTGAAAGATCGAGGCTGAAGATTCCCATTATGGATTTTGCGTCGATAACGTATCTGCCTGATACAAGGTCAAAGTCGGTATCGAATTTAGAAATATCACTTACGAATGATTTTACTTTGTCGATCGAGTTTAAAAGAACTTTTACTGTTGTCATTGTTTTACCTCCTATGATGCATACGCATATATACTATAAACTTATAGTAATCAGTATTATTACAATTGTCAAGCCCTATTAATCTAAAATGTTAATAAAATAACGCTCGAATATTGAGGTTTTTTTTGTGAATAATTATAAAAACGATTTTAAGACATTCTCCGTGTTAACGCTGGGATGCAAAGTGAATACTTATGAATCCGACGCCATAAGGCGGGAGCTTGCGGAGCGGGGAGCGGGAGAGGTGCCCTTTGGCGAGCCTTCGGATATCGTGATTGTGAACACCTGTGCTGTTACGGCAGTGGCGGATAAAAAATCACGGCAGATGCTCCACAGGGCAAGGACCGCCAATCCTTCGGCCGTAGTTATAGCCACGGGGTGCCATGCCCAGGAGCTTGGACAGACCCTTGTGGATAACGGCACCTGCGATATCGTGGTAGGGAACAACCTGAAAAACAGGATTCCGGAGCTTGCTTTTTCCGCGCTCGACGACATAGAGAAAAACGGTTCCCTGTCTTTTAAGGAACGTGTTTTTATAGAGGATATCAGTAAAAACTGCGATTACGAAGACCTAAAGATCACAGAAATGACGGAGCACACCCGCGCCTTTATAAAGGTGCAGGACGGCTGCAACCAGTTCTGCGCATATTGCATAATCCCGTATATGCGCGGCAGGATAAGGAGCAGATCGAAGGAGTCCGTTATTGAAGAAGTTACGGGGCTTGCAGAGAAAGGCTGCAAGGAGGTAGTCCTTACGGGGATCCACCTTTCCTCTTACGGCAGTGAGACCGGAAACGCCACAAAGCTTGACGGAACGGCACTTGCGGACCTTATCCTTGCTGTCGACGCTATTGATGGGATCGAAAGAGTGAGGCTCGGTTCACTTGAGCCAAGAGTGGTAACGGAGGATTTTGCAAAGAAGATCGCAGGGGCAAAGAAGCTTTGCCCGCATTTCCACCTGTCTCTCCAAAGCGGCTCCGACGCTACGTTAAAGCGTATGAACAGGCGCTATACGGCTGCGGAATACAGGGAGGCCTGCGATATTTTGCGAAAGTTCTTTGACAGGCCTTCGCTGAACACGGATATCATAGTTGGTTTCCCCGGGGAAACTGAGGAAGAGTTTGCGGAATCCTTTGAGTTTGTGAAAAGTATAGGCTTTTCAAGGGTGAACGTCTTCAGATTCTCAAGACGTAAGGGTACTGCGGCCGACAGGATGAAGGATCAGATACCGGAGCCGGTAAAAGCGGCCAGGAGCAAGGCTTTTATTGAGCTTGACCTCACGCAGGCGGCGGAATACAGAAAGCAGTTTGAAGGTGAAACGGCCACCGTCCTTACGGAGAGCATAGAGACAGTGAACGGAAAGGAATACAGGACAGGGTACAGTGAGAGATACCTGAAGTACCTTTTGCCTGCGGATACTCCGGAAAACACACTCATAAAGACGGAAGGGACAGCAGTCCCTTTGGAATGAAGGTATAAAAAGGGCCTGATCTAGATCAGGCCGAGAGTTTTTAATATAAAGATCGCAAGGAAAACAGTAAGCACCGAGAAGGCTGAGGAGAAGACGATGTGCTCTGCGGCAAGCTCCGCATCACCGCCCATCTGCTGGGCCATCGGGAAGGAACTTGCTGCCGCAGGGGAGGCGAAGGTGATGAGGATCGCTCCGAGCGCAGGCCCTTTGAAGCCTAAAACCGCTGCGAGTGTGACAAAGACAAGGGGGCTTAGGATCAGCTTTCCCGTGACGCAGATGATGAGCTGCTTCAGGTTGCCGTGGATCTTTGAGAATTCAAAGGATCCGCCGAGCAGGAACAGCGCCAGTGGCGTTGCGACTCCCGAAAGGTTGTCTATGGTCTTCTGAACGGGTGAAGGGAAAGTCACGTGAAGCCTGAAGAGGATGAAACCCAGCACAGATGCTATGATCAGGGGGTTTAGCAGGATCCCTTTCAAAATGTGGAGAGCGGCTGCTTTCCTGCGCTGCTTTTCCGCCTCGCCGTTTTGTTTCTCGCGAAGGTGGTCCGGCAGGTTGTAGACCTCAAGAGCTATGGTTGAATATACATTGAACAGCGGGACCGTTGCGAGAACAAGGATAGAAGCGATGCTCACATCCTGTCCCGGGAACAGAAGTGACACGAGCGGGATCCCGAAAAGCGCATAGTTGCTGCGGCCGATGGCCTGTATCATGACTCCGCGCTTGCGGTCATCTTTTTCTATGAAGGGGATGATCACAAAAAGGATCAGGAAAAGGGACGAGACCGAAATGACCACGAAGAGGAAGACTTTCATGGCAGAGGCGTCCACAGCGCTGGCTCCCATTACGTTCTTACATATCATTACCGGGAGGAAGACCCTGAAAACAAGGTTGTTTCCCTTCGATACGAACTTGCTGTCGAACATGTTCAGCTTTCTGCAGAGCATTCCGACTGCCATAAGAAGAAGGAGCGGTAGAACGGTATTCATTGAAAAAATGAGATTGTCCAGCATATATACCTCTTTTCGGTTAAGATGATGACCGTAAGTTCATTCTAACACATAAATCGGCACTTCTGCAACGTAATTCTTGACTATGACCCGTGTTTAATCTAAAATGAAAAAAGTGTATGGGGATCATAAAACACGGTTTTTTCAAACTTTTATGTTAATCTACATGCTGCGTGAGCAAGGAGCGGCATAATAGGAGGGTTTATGGCTACTGTCAGTGTATGCATGATAGTGAAAAACGAGGAAAACGTCCTTGAAAGGTGTCTTGAGTCGCTAAAGGAACTTGCAGACGAGCTGATCGTGGTAGATACGGGCTCTACCGACGGTACAAAGGCTATAGCTGCAAAGTACACGGATAAGGTCTACGACTTCGCCTGGATCGACGATTTTGCGGCTGCAAGGAATTTCGCCTTTTCTAAGGCCACCTGCGATTATATTTATTCAGCAGACGCCGACGAAGTGCTGGATATCCAGAATATAGCCCGGTTTAAGGCCCTTAAGAGGGACCTTGATGAAACAGGATACGAGATGGTCCAGTTCTGGTACTGCAACCAGCTGGAGCACAATACGACATATAATTTCGATAAGGAGCTCCGGCCCAAGCTTTACAAGAGGGTCAGGACCTTTGAATGGGTGGATCCTGTCCATGAGACGGTAAGGATGGAACCTACGGTGTTCGATTCAAACATCGAGATAATCCATAAGCCGGAAAAGCCCCACGGCACCAGGGATTTTGCTATTTTTGAAAAGGTTATCGCAAAGGGCGAAAGCCTCTCAAAGCATCTTCGCGGGATGTATGCGAGGGAGCTTATGATCTCCGGCACGGCCAGGGATTTTGCGGCTGCAAGGCCTTATTTTGAGATACTTGCGGACGTTCCCGAGATCGATCAGGAGGAACTGATCGACACCTTCTGTGTGCTTGCAAAGGCGGCACAGCTTGCAAACGATACGGATTCCTTCTTTGCCGTTGTGCTGAAGGTGTTCGTACTTCCGGACCCGCCTTCGGAGATCTGCTGTATGCTGGGCGAGCATTACGAAAAGCTTGGCAACCGCCAGGAGGCCCTGCTCTGGTTTACAAACGCTCTTTACGAGACGAAGCCCGTACTTGCGCTGGAATACGGCGGGGAGCGCGCAAAAGCAGGTATCGAGAGAAATTCGTAAATACCGGCACAAGTCCGGAAGGCTGACACCGGTTCCGGTAAGGAAAGCTAACACCGGCCTGCATAGACTGCAGGTCGTGATATAAACTTAATAATGGGGAGAATACCAATGAAAACGATCGGTTTTGACAACGCCAAGTACCTTGAAATGCAGTCAGAGCATATCAGAAAGCGTATTAACGAGTTCGGCGGAAAGCTTTATCTTGAATTCGGCGGAAAGCTTTTTGATGATTACCACGCATCCCGCGTACTTCCGGGCTTTGCGCCTGACAGTAAGGTAAACATGCTCTTAAAGCTCAAGGATGACGCAGAGATAGTCATAGTCATCAATGCGGCTGACATTGAGAAAAACAAGCGCAGAGGGGACCTTGGCATCACTTACGATTCCGACGTACTCCGCCTGATAGACGCCTTCAGGGGCAAAGGACTTTATGTGGGCAGTGTTGTCCTTACCCGTTTTACGGGCCAGGGCGCAGCTTCCAACTTCCAGACAAGGCTTGAAAACCTTGGCGTCAGGGTCTACAGGCATTATCCCATCGAAGGTTATCCTTCGGATATCCAGAAGATCGTCAGCGAGGAAGGCTACGGCAAGAACGACTATGTAGAGACTTCCAGAAAGCTGGTGGTGGTGACGGCTCCCGGCCCCGGCAGCGGAAAGATGGCAGTATGTCTTTCCCAGCTCTATCATGAAAACAAGCGCGGGATCAAGGCAGGATACGCAAAGTTCGAGACATTCCCCATCTGGAACCTGCCCCTCAAGCATTCCGTTAACCTGGCTTACGAGGCTGCAACCGCAGACCTTGACGATGTAAACATGCTCGATCCGTTCCATCTTGATGCTTACGGCGTAAAGACCGTAAACTACAACAGGGACGTTGAGATTTTCCCGGTACTCCGGGCAATATTTGAATCCATCAGCGGAGAGTCGCCTTACAAGTCGCCCACAGATATGGGCGTAAATATGGCAGGCTACTGCATTTTTGATGACGAGGCGGTCACAAGGGCTGCCAATGACGAGATAATCCGCAGATACTACATTACAAAGTGCGATGAACGCAAGGGCTTTGCCACACAGGATGCCGTTCGCAAGATAGAATACATCATGCGGCAGGCAGACCTTAAGCCCGAAGACCGTGCCGTTGTGACGGCTGCCCTCAAGAAGGCGGAGGTTACCGGTACAAACGCTGCCGCCATGGAGCTTCCGGACGGCACCATAATAACAGGAAAGCAATCGAGCCTTTTTGGCGCCTGCGCAGCCATGCTGCTCAATGCCTTAAAGTCGCTTGCCATGATAAACGACAGCATCAACCTTCTCTCTCCGGTGGTAATAGAGCCGCTGCAGCATCTGAAGGTGGATCAGCTCGGCAACCAGAATCCGAGACTTCATACAAACGAGGTGCTCATCGCGCTTGCGATATGCGCCGCTACCAATGAGACGGCAAAGCTTGCTCTCGACCAGCTTCCGAAGCTCAGGGGATGCGAAGTGCACTCGGATGTGATACTATCCCAGGTAGATGTGGACGTGTTCAGAAAACTGGGGATGAACCTCACCTGCGAACCCAAATTCCCGACTAATCTGCTCTACCAGAAATGACGAGGTTTTTATTAGTTTATGGAAAACGATTATAACAACAGAAATGAAGGCAACGGCATGAAGCGCAGCGGCCCGCCCATGTGGGTCTTTACTCTCATCGCCGTGAGCGTGGTGTACATCCTCATCACCTATATGAGCTCTCTTGTAAACCGCGCCACAAACCAGGAGATCTCCTACGACAAATTTATCAAGATGGTGGTCGGGGACAAGGTTGAGAGCGTTGTTTTCGACTACTCTACAGACAGGATACTCATCCAGGAAAGGGCGCAGAAGACTGTAACCTACTATACAGGTATCCTTGAGGATTACAGCACTGTTTACGAGCTCCTTGAAGAGCACAACGTGACATATGGTGCAAAAACGACCCAGACCACGTCTGTGTTTGTGCAGATCCTTGTCAACTGGATACTGCCTTTTGCGATGATCTACATCGTGATGTGGCTGCTCTTCAGGATGATAATGAGGAACAACCCGGGCGGCGGACTCATGGGTGTCGGCAAGAGCAATGCCAAGATGTACGTTGAAAAAGAAACCGGCGTGACTTTCAAGGATGTAGCCGGCCAGGATGAAGCCAAGGAATCTGTTAAGGAGTTGGTGGATTTCCTCCATAATCCCGAGAAATACGTAAAGATCGGTGCAAAGCTTCCGAAGGGCGCGTTGCTCGTCGGGCCTCCCGGAACAGGTAAGACACTTCTTGCAAAAGCCGTTGCAGGCGAGGCAAAGGTTCCTTTCTTCTCACTTTCAGGCTCTGATTTTGTGGAGATGTTCGTAGGCGTGGGTGCTTCACGTGTGCGTGACCTCTTTAAGCAGGCTACGAGCATGGCTCCGTGCATCGTCTTTATAGACGAAGTGGATGCCATCGGTAAGAGCCGTGATGCCGTTTACGGCGGCGGAAACGACGAGCGTGAGCAGACTCTTAATGCTCTCCTTGCGGAGATGGACGGCTTTGACCCGGCAAAGGGTGTAATAATCCTTGCCGCTACCAACAGACCTGAAGTGCTTGATAAAGCGCTCCTTCGTCCCGGCCGTTTCGACAGGCGCGTCATCGTTGACAAGCCCGATCTTAAGGGACGTGTTGAGACACTTAAAGTGCATATTAAGAACGTTTGCATAAACGAGACCGTAAACCTTGAGGAGATCGCACTTGCTACTGCGGGCGCGGTTGGTTCGGATCTTGCAAATATCATCAATGAGGCTGCGATCCTTGCGGCTAAAGAAGGCCGTACTTCCGTAGGGCAGGCAGATCTGCTCGAGTCCGTCGAGACAGTCCTTGCAGGTAAGGAAAAGAAGGACAGGATCCTCGGAAAAGAAGAGAAGAAGATCGTTGCTTACCACGAGTGCGGACATGCGCTTGTTACGGCGCTTCAGAAGAAGGCCGAGCCTGTTCAGAAGATTACCATCATCCCAAGAACTATGGGCTCTTTGGGCTATGTAATGCAGGTGCCTGAGGAAGAGAAATATTTAATGTCCAAGGATGAGATGCTCACACAGATCACAACATTTTGTGCAGGGCGCGCAGCTGAGGAGATATTCTTTGATTCCGTCACCAGCGGTGCAGCAAGCGATATCGAGAAAGCTACGAACATCGCAAGGCAGATGATCACTCGCTTTGGTATGTCCGACGAACTGGGATTCGTACAGCTTGAGGATGTACAGAGCCAGTACCTTGACGGCAGGGCTGTAAGGACCTGCGCAGAGAGCACTTCCGCAAAGGTTGACGCCGAGATCAAGAAGCTTATTGGCGAGTGCTACGAGAAGGCGAAAGCCATCATAAGCGAAAACAAGGATATACTTGAAAAGGCCGGAGCTTTCCTGATGGAGAAGGAAACCATCACAGGAAAGCAGTTCATGGATATCATCAAAGAGATGAGACCGGACTTCGAAGAGAAGAAGAGCGAAGAGGAAAGCAATGATGTGCAGGAGGCTTCGAGCGAACCTGCCACCTTCGAAGAGGCTTGAAAGAATAAAAGCTGAATGACGGATTTCAACATTGAAGAAGAACTGAATAAACTGCCCGAAAAACCCGGCGTCTACCTTATGCACGACGCAAATGACGAGGTAATTTACGTAGGCAAAGCTAAAATACTGAGGAACAGAGTTCGTCAGTATTTTACTATGCGCAAAAAACATTCCTACAAGATAGAGCTGATGGTGCCAAGGATCGCGTGGTTTGAATATATCGTGGTGGATTCCGAAATGGAAGCGCTGGTGCTGGAGTGCAACCTCATAAAGGAATACAGGCCGCACTACAACACTATGCTGATGGATGATAAGGGCTACCCATATATCCGGATCACGCTTGACGAGCCGTTCCCGCGCGTTACCTGCGTCCATCAGCAGAAAAGGGATAAGGCCAGGTATTTCGGACCTTTCCCAAATGTTACTTCGATGAAGAATATCCTGGAGCTGATGC
>JAGDCQ010000242.1 GCA_017958465.1 Lachnospiraceae bacterium | reverse complement strand
TACCGCGCCTTTTTCGAATGTGTTCTCGACGCACATCAGGTCTTTGCTGTATGCGAGGACCCTGCGGATCACGCCGTTGCCCTGATCCTGCGGCTCGGGATCGTCATGGAATACCCATCTGTCATTGATCATTTTCTGTCCTCCCTTTCCGGAACTGTTTTTCGTACTTATTCATGTAGTGATCGCTCCCCATACAGCACCTTCCAAATCAGAACGGGAAACCGGCACACGTACCGGGTTCGTTCCCTGTGGAAGAGTTAAAAGTACAGCGAGAGCGCGATAAGAAGCTGGCCGGGGTAGTAAAGAGCAAGGCAAATAGCGCTCCAGAGCATTTTGCTGCGTTCACCGAAGGTGTTGAATATCAGGATCAGATCGGAGGCCAGGAACAGAACTGCGCCCACCGCAAAAAGGATACGGTCCGTGGTTTGGATGCTCAGGGCATTTCCGACTGCAGCAACGGCCATCAGGACAACAGTCGTTACATATACGCCTCCGAGGATCTTCATCGGAACGGATGCTTTTACGACACGCAGCATAACACAGATGATCACGGCCGAAACCACGGCGGCCGCGATGATCACCGGCACACGGCTTTGCGAGACAGACATCAGCACTATCAGATACATGACGTGCCCGAGAAAGAACGAGAGCACTCCGGCCACAAACAGGGCGTTTTCCCGTTTGCCCGCGAAATACCTGGCATTGAGCAGGACATCACCAAGCGCGCCAAGGAACAGACCGCACAGAATAAGCTTTGGCAGCGTCCCCGCGTCCGTACCCCACAGGCCGACAGCCCCCACGATAACAAAGAAAGCGGATGCGGTGCCTTTGAGGAAAACTGCGGCGCGCATCTTCCGCTTTATTTCTGACAGGATATATAATCCCTGCACAGCCACTCCTGCGCAGCATAGTAAGATCAACATCTTCTCCCGTAAACCCATGTTTTTCACCCCGTGATAAGTATGATCCTAATTGTACCATAATGGGGGCCCCTTGTACAGAAGGATGAAGCCGCGGAACTTAACCGGTCGTGAAAATTTAAACTTGACAGCGAAAACGATTAAGTATATAATATGTTCAACCCATGAGGGAGTAGCAAACTCGGAAACGAGTAGCAAGTCAACATCCTGGTGTTTTCACCTGGCTTGTTTTAAAATGCGAGACTCATGTATGCTTAGCCATACATGATCGTGTCTCCGAAATACAGCGTCTGAACCGACCGGATATGGTAGAGCATATCCGGTCATTTATTATGCGTTGAAGGGAGTCACAGTCATGAGTTTTGTTGAGATCAAAAACGTGAAAAAACACTATGGTGAAGGAGATGCACGCGCAACTGTCCTGACGGGAGTGGACCTCTCCATTGAAAAGGGCGAGTTCTGCGTCCTGCTTGGGCCGTCGGGCAGCGGAAAATCCACGCTGCTAAATATCATCGGCGGTATAGACGATGCCGATGAAGGGTACGTCATGATCAACGGTGAAAAGACCGCCGATATGAACGAGAAGCACCTTACCCGGTACCGCAGGGATCATCTCGGTTATGTTTTCCAGCTTTACAATCTTATACCTAATCTTACAGTGCGCGAAAACATTGAAGTAGGCTCATATCTCAGTAAAAAGCCTCTCAATGTTAACGATCTTCTGAAAACGCTCGGCCTGTACGAGCATCGTAACAAGCTTCCGAACCAATTGTCAGGAGGCCAGCAACAGCGTACGGCTATAGGCCGTGCAGTCATCAAAAATCCCGATATTCTGCTTTGCGACGAGCCCACGGGCGCGCTCGATTACAACACATCAAAAGAGATACTTGCGCTTCTTGAGCGCATAAATAGCGAGTATGGGAATACCATCATCATGGTAACGCACAATGATGCGCTAAAGAATATGGCGGACCGCGTGGTGAAGCTGCGCGACGGCCGTGTGCACCGCAATTATCTGAACGAGAAGCGCATGCCCGTTTCCGAGATAGAGTGGTAAGGAGGCGGCCATGAAGAATCCCATGAATAAAAGGTATTTCCGCGAGTTTCGGTCGGACCTTGGGAAATACATAGTGATATTCCTCTTCATAGTGATGGTGGTTTCCGTTGTTTCGGGCTTTCTTGTGGCAAATGCGGGTGTTGCCGAAGCTTATTACAGCAATATGGAAAAGAACCATGTGGAAGACGGCCATTTTTCGTTCAATATCCGTCCTGACAGCGCCATCCTTGACCGAATAGCGGAAAGATCCGGCGTCACCCTTTTTGAATCAGATTACTTTGAGGAAGTGAATGACGGAAAAACGCTGCGTGTTTACGCTGTTTCCGATTCCGTAAATACCCCGGAGCTTTACGAAGGGCGCCTGCCTGCTGCGGACGACGAGATCGCGCTAGACAATATCCACACCCTGAAATGCAACATAAAGGTAGGAGACAGGATCCCGGTGGACGGTCACGAACTGACTGTGGTCGGTCTTGTTGCACTCCCGGAATACAGTGCCCTGTTTAAGAGCAATGCCGACCTGATGTTTGACTACAACGGTTTTGGTGTCGGTGTGATGACAAAAGAAGGTTTTGATCACTTTTCCTCGGATCACGTTACGGTGAGCTACACATGGCTGTTCAGGACCGCTCCTGTGACCGAAAAGGAAAAGAAAGACGCTTCACAAAAGGTGCTCGATGCCCTGCGCGAAGAACTCATCACGGCAAACACAAAGATCTATGAACGCGCAATGGCGGGCGAGCAGGGGCTTTCGATGCTCGAGATCACGGAATATCTTCCGGCGTACGAGAACAAATCCATCAATTTCGCAGGCGAAGATATGGGCGGCGACGGCGCCGCAATGGAAATCTTTCTCTACCTTGTTGTGGCGGTGCTCGCGTTCATAGTTGCGGTAACAACCATCAACACGATCTCGAAAGAGGCCGCAGTCATCGGAACACTGCGTGCGTCCGGCTACACGCGCGGCGAAATGGTGCGCCATTACATGGTCCTTCCTACGATCACGTTCTTTTTGGGCATGGTAGTGGGAAATGTGCTTGGATATACGTCTATGTACGGTTTTATGCTCCGGATCTACCGGTCTATGTACTCGCTCGGGAAGACGCCCGCAACCTGGCACTGGGGCGCATTCATCAGAACAACGCTCATCCCGGCCGCCATAATGCTGCTGATCAATGTGACGATACTTTGCGTAAAGATGCGCGTCCGCCCGCTCTCCTTCCTTAGAAGGGACATCTCGGGCAGCAGGAAAAAACGCGCGGTGCGCCTGTCTGAGCGCATTCCGTTCACCTGGCGCTACAGGATTCGCATCATACTTCAAAACATGCCTAACTACATTACGATGATGGTGGGCGTGATCATGGCCGGCGCTGTCATTATTTTTGGCCTGATGTTCAAACCCCTCCTTGACGAAGTGTCAAAGCGTATAGAAGACACGACCATCAGCCGATACCAGTACATCCTGAAAACGCCCGAAGAAGCAGACGTTGAGACTGCCGAGAAGTTCGCGGTCGCAACCCTTGAAACGAGCCGGGCCGATTTCAAGCCTGATGAGATATCGGTTTACGGTATCGTTGAACAGAGCCGTTATGTGAAGAAAGAAATACCTGAAGGGCAGGTATTACTTTCAAACGGTTTTATGGATAAATACAGTGTCTCTGAGGGCGATACGGTCAGCCTTTACGACAAATATTCCGACAAGTACTACGATTTCAAGGTGGCCGGCGAATATCCGTACGAGGCATCTCTTGCGGTGTTCATGCGGCTCGATGAGTTCAATGAGACGTTTGGGAAAACACCGGACTACTACAGCGGCTATTATTCGGACAGGGAGCTTGACCTTCAGGCCTCGAATGTATATATGACGCTTGACAGCAAAACTTTTGGCAGGTTCGCGGACCAGCTGTGGAAATCCTTCGCGGATCTTATGGGACCGGTGAAGTGGTTTGGCGTCATCATGTTCGTGCTCATGGTCTACCTGCTCGCAAAGCAGATAATAGAGCGCAACGCGACAAGCATTTCAATGGCAAAGATCCTCGGTTTCACGGGTGGCGAGATAGGCGGGCTGTACATCGTATCGACAACGATAGTCGTCGTCGCAAGCCTCTTGCTCGCGGTTCCGCTCGTGGACCGGCTCATGCGTCTGATCTTCAGGACATATCTGTATAAGAGGATGAGCGGCTATCTGCCGTACTGCATAAGCAACGACTGCTACGTGAAGATGGTGCTCTTGGGACTTGCAAGCTACGCGGCGGTCGCAGTACTGCAATTGATAAAGATCCGCAGGATCAGGAAGAGCGATGCACTGAAGGACGTTGAGTGAACCAAGGGTGAAAAACGATTTTTGAAAAGGATTTACAGATGCCTCGAAAACATTGTATAATAACCTCCGGTGACGGTCGTTTTGCCGGCGGGATCCGGCGAACGGAATAAAGACACAGCGATACGGCTGACAAAAAGGGGCATCGGAATGAGTTATATAGAGGTCAACGATCTAAAAAAGACTTTCACAGTCAGAAAAAAACGCACAAAAGGGCAGCTTTTCAGGGAAAAGCAGAAGATAGAGGCGCTCAAGGGCGTCTCTTTCTCGGTTGAAAAGGGCGAACTTGTGGGATATATCGGTCCGAACGGCGCAGGGAAATCCACCACCGTAAAGATATTGTCGGGCATCCTTACGCCCGACGGCGGCGAAGCGCTCGTGGACGGCAGGGTTCCGTGGCTTGAACGCAGGGAATACGTTAAACACGTCGGAGTCGTGTTCGGGCAGCGGAGCCAGCTTTGGTGGGATGTGCCGATAATTGACTCATTCTCGCTGTTAAAGGACATCTACAGGCTTTCAAAGCCGGATTACGAAGACCGCCTCAAAGAACTGACACAGGCGCTGCAGCTTGAAGAACTGATGCGCACGCCGCTCCGCCTCTTGAGCCTCGGTCAGCGCATGCGCGCCGAGCTTTGCGGGTCGCTGCTCCACAGGCCAAAGCTTCTTTTCCTCGACGAGCCTACGATCGGCCTTGACGCGGTCAGTAAGCTGGCTCTGAGGGATTTCCTCAAGTGGGAGAACAAAGAACACGGGACAACGATAATGCTCACAACGCACGATATGGAGGACATTGCGGCACTCTGCTCGCGCGTTATGGTGCTCGGGCACGGGCAGAAGCTGTTTGACGGAAAGCTCCCGGACCTGCTCGAAAGGTTCGATACCGTCCGCACCGTGAGCGTTAAGTACGACAAAGAGGGCATTATGCCGGAATTACCGCAGGGGCTCGACGTATCGGGCGACGAAAACGGGCTTAGGATCACTTATTCGCCGGCGGATTTCCCGACCGCGCGCCTTCTGACGGCGCTCCAGGCAGCGGGAAACATCAGTGAGATGACGCTGCAGCCCGAAAACATCGACACGCTTATTGCGGCAATGTACAAGGAGATGGACCTATGAGGGCTTATTTATCCGTCTTTCGAATGAGGCTTCGGATGGAAACGCAGTACCGCGGCGCAATGATAGGCGGCATCCTGTGCCAGATGTTCTTCGGACTTGTGCTTGTGGCACTCTACAGGGCGCTGTACGCCGGAAAGCCGCAGGCTCTGCCGATTGAGCATGTTACGACATATGTCTGGCTCCAGCAGGCGTTTTTCAGGATGCTTTTGTCTTCCGACCCGGATCTTTTAGACAAGATCAGGAGCGGGAACATCTCTTACGATATGTGCCGCCCGGTGAACATGTACTGGTTCTATTACGCGCGCATCGCAGCGCAGAAGATGATGGGGAGCCTTATGCGCGGCATCCCGATGCTCATTCTGGCATTTCTTCTTCCAAAGGGGTGGGGGCTCATGCTGCCGGCATCGGTCCCGGGCCTTGTGATGGCCGTTATTGCGCTTGCGCTCGGGCTTTTGTGCATCTGTGCGCTCGAAAACATCACGATGGGCTTCACTATGCTCACGCTTGATCCGCGCGGGATGCAGGGCGTCCTGAACCTGCTCATGATAACTTTTTCGGGGAATCTGCTGCCGCTCACACTGTTCCCGGACAGCTGGCAGAGAGTGATCACGGCACTTCCGTACGCTCAGCTGCTTGACGCACCGATAAGGCTTTACACCGGCGAATACGACGTTGCTTATGCGCCGGGTATAATCGGTCTGCAGGCCGGCTGGACCGCAGTGCTTGTCGCGTTTGGGATGTGGATGTGGAGCACCAACAGAAAACGCATGATAGTGCAGGGAGGGTGACGCATGAATACTTTGAAGCTGTATTTAAGGTCGATGGGAATGCTGTTAAAAAGCCACCTTCAGTACCCTGCGTCTTTCTTTATGCAGACGATAGCGCAGCTTGTGATGGAGGGCGGCGAGATGATGGTCGTCATCCTGATAGTGGACCGCTTTGAACAGCTTAACGGCTGGACCGGCGGCAATCTGTTCTTTTTCTTCGGGGTGATGTCCGTGTCCTTCTACATCACGGAATTCTTCGGACGCGGTGTGACAGGGGATTTCCCTGCGATGGTGCGGACCGGAAAGCTTGACACGCTGCTGCTCAGACCAAGGGGTATACTCACGCAGGTTCTTTGCAGCGGAGTCGACCCGAGGCGTATAACATGCATAGCAGTCGGTGTTGCGGCACTTGTGATGGGCAGCACCCTCTCAGGCGTGGAGTGGTCGTTTTTGAAGGCACTTGCGCTTTTCGAGGCCATCTGCATGAGCTGTATGCTGATACTCGGACTGTTCCTGATAGAGGCCGTGTTCACGATACACAGCGTAAAATCCGTTGAACTCGTAAACGCGCTCACATATGGCGGCCGCAGCGCCTGCCAGTACCCCGTGGATATCTACCCTGCACCGCTGCGTGTGCTGTTTACGGTCGTTGCGCCGTTTGCGCTCACACAGCATGTGCCGGCGGCTTATATCCTTGGAAAACCCCTTTACGGCTGGCCCGGCTGGACAGCCTTCGTTACGCCGCTGTCCGGCGCGGCGGTCTTCTGCATAATGACAATATTGTTCAACCGCGGCATGCGGTTCTATAGATCGACAGGTAGTTAAAAAACTGTCACGGGATCGTCTCTGGGACGGCTGTCACTGTGTTCTCTGATTTTTAGGGTAAAGATTGTCTTGAAAATACATTGAGAAAACGGTCGTTTACAGATATCTTTTTAGTGTGAGTTACCAGACGGTACAGATGTGTTGCCTTAAACTCACAGGAGAGGAAGATATCTATGAAAAGAATCAGACTTACAGCTATTTTGATGATCATTGTGATGTGCCTTGCGGCATGCGGGAAAACGACGCCTACGGGCACTCCGTCGGGTGCTCCGACTGATGCGCCTTCAAACCCGACAGACACGCCGGCCCCGCCTACGCCGGCTCTGGAAATCCTTAACGGAGCGCTTGACGGTTCGGACACGAGCGAGGCAGTTGCCGGAACGACCAAGAATTTCATTAAGGTCTCCATCAATGTATACTACAATGATGCGGAACTTGATTATTTCAAGAATGAGGCCGGTAACGTGCTGTACATCTCAAAAGAAGGCACATACGTCCTGACCTTTGACTGCGACAAGGATCTTTCGGAAGATGCAAAGGCGCTTGGGGTTTCGACGCTTTCAAATCTCACCGCAGTATACCTTCTTGACGCAGGTGCCGCAGATGGCGCGCAGTCACCGCTAAAAGCCGCAAACATCAAGTATGAAAAGGTCGTTGTTGACGGCAAGGAACTTACCATTACGAACAGCGAGCCAAAGTCTGCTTTCAAGAGCAGCGGTATATTTGATACAAACGATCCGATCAATTCATGGGACGGTTCTGCAGTGGAGGAAGTGGCTGTGAGTGAACATGTCCTGAACTTCACCGATCCCACAAGACCAAAGACCATCAGCATAACATTTACACTGGACGGTTTTGTATGGGGCGAGGATGCTCCGAAGGATACGCCTACACCGACACCTTCACCCACACAGGGTGCAAGCACCGGCACAGGCAGCGGCTACACAAATACTGCAGTATTCAGCAATCTTGACTTTGCAAATATGGACGCGATCACTCTTTCAAAATATATGGGTAACGGCATCAACCTCGGAAATACGTTTGAAGCCTACGGTCACACATCTCTCGGAGTTTTCGGCCAGGTAAGCAGTTATGAAACTCTCTGGGGCCAGCCTGTCACGACCGAAGCCATAATCAAGGGCATGAAGGACTGCGGCTTTGATACTATCCGTATTCCCGTAGCTTGGACCAATATGATGCCCTTCGAATCCGGCGACTATACGATCAATACGAAGTATCTGGACCGTGTCCAGCAGGTAGTGGACTGGGCGATAAAAGCCGAGATGTTCGTCATATTGAATGACCACTGGGACGGCGGCTGGTGGGGAATGTTCGGTTCCAAAACACCTGAAACCGTGGATAAAGCCTGGGCTCTTTATGAATCCATGTGGAAACAGATCGCAGAGCGCTTTAAGGATTATCCCGAGCTGCTCATCTTTGAGTCCGCAAACGAAGAGCTTGGCAACAATCTTAATGACAATACCCTCTGTACGGATTCCGGAAGCCTTTCGGAGCAGGGCAAATTCGATACAACAAATGCTATAAACCAGAAATTTGTTGATGTTATCAGGGCTTCGGGCGGCAAGAACGCAAACAGGTTCCTGCTCATAGCCGGATTCAATACTGACATCACCCATACGCTTGACAACCGCTTCAAGATGCCTTCGGATACCGCTGAAAAGAAGCTGTTTGTCTCAGTGCACTATTATGACCCGTGGAACTACTGCGGAGCCGAGAACGACGCTAGATGGGGCCTTAAGAAAGAGTACGAGAGCATGAACGACAAGTTCGCGTCCTTAAAGAAATTCACGGATGCGGGCTACGGCGTGATCATCGGCGAATACGGTGCTCTTCCCATGTATGACAATGCGACAAAGACGCATACGTTAAAGCAGAACACATACGAGTATACTGAAAACCTGCTCAACAACTGTGATGTGTATAATTATGTGCCGGTTCTCTGGTCCTGCAATGATTTCTACCGCAGAGAGCTGCAGACAATGTATGATCAGAAGCTGACGGATATTTTCACCTCGCGCTGCTATGCCGAAGAAGTAAAGAGCGGTGAGGATGTGGTTGCTAAGGCTAAAGCCGCCATTGAGACCGCTACCGCAGCTGCGATAGAGATGTGGGAAGGTATTGAAACATATGAGCCCGGAACGCCCGTTGCATGGATAATGTGGAACGGCGGTGCAGGAACATACAGCGTGGGCGATGTGTTCAACCCTGCCGATAACACTGAAGGGATCACCGCACATAACACTATCGTGGATAAGCCCGGTTCTTACGAGGTAAGCCTGGATTTCGCGGGCGGCAACGACGGTCTGACATTTGCGGCACTTGCTGTAGCGGATGGAGAGGTACTGTATCCCGGCAGCTATATCGTCATCGATTCGATAACGATCGACGGTAATCCGCTGACGCTGACAGGTGTTCCGTATACCACATCCGATGACGGAAAATGCCTGCGCGTAAACCTTCTTAACGAGTGGGTAGACAAGGTGCCGGACGGTGCAAGATGCCTTACGGGCGCTATAAGCAACTGCTCAGCGGTCATTGTGGACAAGACTCAGATCGTAGGTATAAAGAATATCACGATCAAATTCAGGCTCATCAAACTGAACTAAAAGAACAATACCTGTAATGCAAAACTATACATTCTGAGCTGTTTGTTGTATAATCTGAATACGACAAAAAACGGAGGTGCGGCATGAGCAGGGAACAAAGACAACAAAAACGGCGCGGGCCGATCAGCTGGAAAACATCGAGTCAGCTGCTTGTTGTCTATGTCCTTGCCGTGTTCGTGCCTCTTATTGTTATCGG